>JAEZTD010000295.1 GCA_023443705.1 Bacillota bacterium
ACGCGAGGGAGAACGCCTTCGCACGACGGAATTCCTCACGAATCTGCCGGCGGCGCATTGGCAAAAATGCGCATAGCGCCGCGATGGTAGCGTACTGTTGGAACCTGTTCGAAACCTAACTTCACGAACCGCCTTCTCCCGGTGTAAACGGTTATGGCCAGCACTTCAAAGCAATCCCTGCGCGCAGAGGCCTTGAACGACGTTCAGAAAGACCCCCACCAATTCCGGATCGAACTGTGTTCCGGCGCACCGCTTGATCTCAAGAATGGCCTTTTCGCAGGATACCGCCGGACGGTACGGGCGGTCGTTCGTCATCGCGTCAAAGGTGTCCGCGATGGCCAGAATCCGGCATTCCACAGGGATTTCATCGCCCCTCATCCCCAGCGGATACCCGCGGCCATCCCAGCGCTCGTGGTGCTTCAGAATCAGGTGTGCGATGTCGCGGATGTCGGCCGCCTCCAGCGCGATCCGCTCGCCGATGGACGAATGCGTTCGCATGACCTTCCATTCCGTTTCCGTTAGCGGCGCAGGTTTTTTCAAAA
Source organism: Bacillota bacterium (assembly GCA_023443705.1). GTDB lineage: Bacteria > Bacillota > Clostridia > Christensenellales > Aristaeellaceae > JAEZHK01. Next base: position 543 of record JAEZTD010000295.1, read on the forward strand.
TGCTATCCGGAATCCCAATTTTTCCGATGTCGTGAAACCTGGTCAGAAGAATCAGCTTGTCCAGCCTGTCCCGGTGCAGCGAAAGCGCCTCTCCAATCCGGGTGACCAGCGCCTCCATGCGCATGACATGCCCTTCCACCACGTAATCCTTCGCTTCAAGCGCCTTCATGAACGTGCTGACGAAAGCGCTTCGGATGCTCTCCTTTTTCAAGAGCTTATTTTGGTACATGTTGTTGTCGGCAATTTGAAACATGTGCTCCATGCTGACGGTTCCGCTGTCATGATAGGCATACCCGTAGGATAGGGACAGGCCTTCCGCGCTATCCTGACTGTACTGTTCCGCCGCCTCCGCCAGCCGTTCCAGCAGCGCCTCGATCTCATCCTCTTCCAGTCCTTCCAGAATAACACCAAACTCGTCGCCGCCGATGCGGGCCACGTGCCCGTGCGCACCGAAAACCTTGTCAATGATTCGCGCCGCCGCTACGATCATTTGATCGCCCGCCAGGTGACCCAGGGTGTCGTTGATGAACTTCAGGCCGTTGACGTCGATCGACAGCATGCCGACGTGCTGAAGCTCTCTGCCGTTGAAAGCAGACATTTTTTCTTCAAAGCTTCTCCGGTTATAAAGTCTCGTCAGCCCGTCCTGCTCGGCCATTTCGACCAGCCTGCGCTCCAGTGTGATCCGGTCGGTCATATTCCGCACCATAATCAGGACCTCATCACTGTCCGCCCTTTGCATGCGCGCCTCAAAAAAATAGGTTGCTCCGTTTTTCTGCAAATGAAATTCATTGGTATAGAAGAATTCGGACCGGATGGCTTCGAGTACGTTTGTCTTCAGGACCTGCATCAGTTCGGGGTTTGAAAGAAAATCGGACATCGCGTCGTCCTGCTTGCGGGCGGACAGGGAAAACGGCGAGATGTTGCCTTCCAGATCGCCGACCAGAAGAAGGTCAGGAATCGTCGAGATCAGCGCAGCGTTCCGGGCGTTGATCCGCTCCAGATCCAGTATTTTTTTTTGAAGTTCCGGATAGTAGTTTTTTCGGAATGATTCCTGCCCGAGTCCAATGATGTCGTCGCGGGAAAATGCTTTTCTATTTTCTCTGTCTGAGTATGATTGCATAGACGTTCCGCACCTCCTCCCGGCCGAGCGGTTTCGGGTTCGTCACCATGCAAGGGTCATTCAGCGCCGCCTCTGTCAGCGCGTCGAGCATCGCTTCATTCAGTACGGAAACTTCAGCATAATCGCAGATGCCGAGCTGCCGGCGAAGCGCGGTGATTTGGTCCAGCAGCGCGCCTTTTACGTCGTCATCGCTGCAATTTTGAACCGACAGTCCCATCCGCGCCGCGATATCGCGGTACCGGCCTTTCGCCGAGTCAAAATTGAGGCCGATCACATGCTCCAGGAGAATGCTGTTGCATTCGCCGTGCGGCATGTCCAAAAAACCGCCGAGGCTGTGGGCCATTGCGTGAACTGCCCCCAAACTCGCGTTTGAAAACGCCAGCCCTGCCTGCAGGCAGCCGTGCATCATGCGGTTCAAAACATCGATGCCGCGGTCCGGGCGCACGGCCTTTTCGATCGTTTCTGAAATGGTATGAATCGCGTCCAGCGCATGTACGTCCGTCAGATGGGAGTGGGCGTTTGAAACATACGCCTCGATCGCGTGGGTCAGCGCGTCCATCCCGGTACAGGCCGTCAGGTACATGTCCATCGTCGTGAGCGGCACGGGATCGATCAAGGCAAGATCCGGAACCACCTTTTTGCTGATGATTGCCTTTTTGACCATGCTGTCCGAATCCCGAATGATGGCAAACTGCGAGACGTCCGCGGCGGCCCCCGCCGTCGTCGGAATGCAAATGAGCGGCGGGCCAGGAATATCCACCTCGTCCACGCCTTCGTAATCCAGAATCGACCCTCCGTTTGACGACACGATGCTGATCCCCTTGGCACAGTCGATGGGGCTTCCGCCTCCGACAGCGATGATCAGGTCGCACTTTTGGGTCAGGAACAGTTCAGCGCCTCGCATGACGTCGCGGTCACGGGGATTTGAAGTCGTATCCTCAAAAATAAAGGTCGCTTCGCAGGATTCCTCGATGACCTGCAATACCTCTTGGAACCAGGGAAGACCGGCAACGGTCTTGTCGGTTACAACCATTGGTTTTTTTGCGGCAAAATGGGCAATATACCTGCCGACCAGCAGCCTTGCGCCAAGCCCGGTGATGATCTCCGGCGCAACAAACTTTCTCAGTTCAAGCATCATGCTCGCTTCCATTGTTACTCCCCCATCAGGTTTTTGCCGCATGCGCGCTAAGCCACAATCCGAAACAGCATCACGTATTTACATGGTACACACATTATTTCGACGCAAATGTCATTTTATTTACTTCTGGACTTATTAAGTGTTTGCGGAATCTTTCATGACAGGATTACCCTTGGGGTGCGCATGGTATGGGATGCGTGTCCGCTGGCGGTGTGCCGCACCCAGCGCTCGGCCCTTGTTTTCAAATCGAAGGCTTGACTTGCCGCGCGAAATCCGCTTACGATGTAACGGGCGATCGGCCCTTTTCCGCCTTGTTCTCTCAAGGAAATCCGTTGTATAGCGAAGCGTCTGGGTCGGGCAGGCGTCCACACACCGTCCGCAGCCCACGCATCGGCTGTGGCGCACCGGGTGTTTCCCCGTGGCGGCAGCTCTTACGTCGATGGCCATCGGGCAGACTACGGTACACCGTCCGCAATGAATACAACGGGTCTCTTTGGTCTCAATCCGCTGTCCTCCAAGCCGGGCAAGGCCCGACAGCACCGTGCCCAGCGGGCAGTAATAGCAGTATCCGCGACCGATGAACGCCACCCAGAAGAACATCGCCATCAGTAGTTCTCCGGCAAGGTACACGTATGTTTCCGCCTTTGAAAAGGCCGCCCGGGCGGCGTTGGGGGTCAGGCCCAAGAGCGAAGCCAGCCACCACAGCGTAAACAGGAGCGCGGCGGCGAGAAAGACCCAGCGGGCGACCGTCAGCGCGGCGGCCTGCCGCGCCCCGGGTTTGCGCTTATGCCCTGTGAGCGGTATCACAGGGTCGAACACCTCGGCGGCAAAGCCGTTGAACAAGCAAAGCATCGAACACTGCAGCCTGCGTCCGAAGAGCAGCGTTCCCAGAACCACAAAGACCGTCGCGGCCGCGTAAAACGCCAACACGCCCGTCACACCCGCGGCGCCCCACACCGGGAAGCGGCTCAGGCGGAAGGCTGTCCCTTCGTCCAGCAGCTGCAGCGGCGTGGTTGTCCATGGCAGCGGCATGGTGAAAAAGTACCACTCATAGTTTCCGCTGGCGAGCGGCAGCGCCACATGCACCACGAGCGCCGCCGCAATAAACCCGATCAGGTTCATCCGCCTGAGCGCCGTTCGTCCTGATCGGCCCGTGATGCGGATCGTCAGGATGCTCGCAACCAGGATGAATGCGGTCTTCACCCAGTTTTCATAGAAGTGCCAGAACCAGGTCAGAAACTGCGCGGTCCCGGCTTCCGCCCTGGGTGCGAGGCCATAGTTCAGCCCTGCGATCACAACGCACAGCGCGATGTATACCCACAAAATCGCCTTCAGGAGCTTCTTCTCAACCGATACCGTCTTCAAACGCATCACCCATTTCAATGTTATGCGGCGGGGCATATGCAAACCCCGCCGCTGAAAGACACCAAACCTCCGGAGACTTCATGGCCGGATGCGCGAGACCGATTGCGGATCAAACGGCAACAGCAAACGGTGCGGCGCGTTTTGCTGCCGGTTCATGATGCTTGCAGAGATCACGTGACGCCGGATGCTTGCGCGCGCTGTCAGGCCGCCGAACTCGCTCGGGCCTTTGTCATCCCATAAATGACATAGGCTTCCGCCGCCAGATAGATGGCGAGGCATGCGATAACCGTTCCAATCACCGCCGGATATGCCCCGGCAAAGGTATTCGGAGAAACATGCTTGATCAAAATGCCGGTGTACGCCCAGATCAGCACCAGGCCGTAGGCGATGTCCTTTCTCAAGACCATGGTCGCCGTTCCGATGGCCATCGCAACCAGCAAAATGACGATCATCCACGCTTGCTCCGACCAGCCGAACCGGTCCCAGCCAACCTTGACCAAAAGCGCCGTTACGTTTGCGACGGTCGCCACGGTAATCCATCCGAAATACAGGCTGAAGGGCAGCCGGTAAAGCACTGCCTCACTTCTTTTGAGCGGCTCCCTGTCCAGGGTCAGATTGATGACGATCAGGCTGATCAGGATCGCCAGCATCATCACCAGCGAAAGCGCGATGTTGCCGTAGTGCCAGGAGAAAATCCATGCGATGTTGGCCGCCGAGGAAATCACAAACACCGTCCGCACCTTGTCCAGCGAAGCTGGCTCCGTATCCCGCTTGCCGAACCCGAATTGATAAATCGAAAAGGCGGCGAGCGAGAGATAGATCAGACCCCAGATCGAAAAAGTCAACCCGGCAGGGGCAAACAGGTTGGGCATGGAATCGGACACCTGCCCAGGGGTGACGCCGTTGATTGGCAGCAGCTGCGCCAGATAGTTTACAATGACCATGGCAACAAAGGCGATCGCTACGGCGAGTTTGAGGGGCAACTTGTTTCTCCAGGCTTGCATTGAATTCACCCTCTCTTAATCATTGCGGATATTTACGATCAGTACATACCACGCGCGAAGCCTTTCGTAACACGCACGAAATGTAAAATCAGCAATTTTATCAAAAAAGGGTTTCCCTGGGCGACGGTTTGTCTCGTTGGCAGAAACAGAATGCGCAGCGCTTCCGAAATCAAAAGAATCTGGTTTGGCTGGCAGGTAAGACCGCGCGACCCTTTCCTCCTGCAGCGCCTATCTGGATTGACAGAATCAGTGGATTGGGCTACACTGGTGCTCATAAGCCATGCTTTGAAGGTACTTCCCCTCCGCAGCTGCCTCGCCCCAACGCCAGCGCATAGGCCTCGCGTTCAAATGATGATAAACTTCATCCCCGAAGATACAAGGGGCGTTTTTTCGTGACAGCGCCGCATTTTCTGGGTATACCATGCTCCACCATCCCTATCTGGACCGGAAAGGATGTATCGCTGTGCTGAACAATAATGAAAAAGTTGAGAGCCAGTCCCTGCTCATGATAATATTCGGCGGTACGGGGGATTTGACCCAACGCAAGCTGCTGCCCGCGCTTTACCACCTGCTGGCGGACGGCAGCCTGCCGCGAGAAACCTCCATCATCTGCATCGGCCGAAAATCCATCGACGACGAACGCTATCGCGATCAAGCCCGAAAATCTATCGGGGCCTATTCGCGCACCGGGGTGGATGAGGAGCATCTGTCCAAGTTCCTCCGCCATGTGCACTACCGCCAGATGGCGTTTATCAGCCAGCCCGATAGCTTCCGGGCGCTTCAGGACTGGCTTCAGCACAACGAATCGCTCTATCGCGCACCCGCGGTGCGACTGTTCTTTTTGGCCGTGGGGCCGGAGCATTTCGCCCCGATCATCGGAAACCTGAGCGCGCACAAACTGGTGATAAAGGGCAACCCCTCCCATCGCGTCATGATAGAAAAGCCCTTTGGCCAGGACCTTTCCACCGCCCGCGCCCTCAACCACACCATCTCCCAGGTGCTGGAGGAGAGCCAAGTCTACCGGATCGATCACTACCTGGGCAAGGAAATGATCCGCAACATCCT
>JAEZTD010000305.1 GCA_023443705.1 Bacillota bacterium
ACCGGGCCGCGCTTTATGAGGCGCTGACGATCCTCAAGGCGATGCCGTCCATCCCCTGCACCGGCTGCGCCTACTGTGTCGACAGCTGCCCCCAGAAGATCAACATTCCCGAAATCTTCAGAACCGCCACCGGCGTCATGCGCTTCGGCCCGCAGCCGGGGCTGATGGGCCACTACAGCTGGGTGGTCTCTGAGGGCAGCGGCCGGGCGAGCGAATGCATCGCCTGCCAGGCCTGCGAGGGCAACTGCCCGCAGAACCTCGAGATCGCGAGCCTGATGTCCGGGTGCGCGAAGCTCCTCGACGCATAACCCGCCCAAGCGGGAACGCGCGCCGATCCCACGTTCTTTTTGCCCTGCCGGTGTCCGCACCGGCAGGGCAAATTTCGTCTTCAAAGGGCACAGCCTCATGCGGCGCGCCTTCTTTACATGAATGGACTGGAGTACGCTTGTCGGAAATGCTATAATTATGAACGATAAGGTATGCCAATTCGAGGAGGAAGACGGTATGTCTGATTGTAAGCGGCTGAAGGACCGCGTGGCGGTCATCACCGGCGCAGCCCAGGGTCTGGGCGAGGCGCTGGCCAAGAGGCTTTCCGACGAGGGCGCGAAGGTGGTCGTCGCCGACATGAACTACGAGGCGGCCCAGGCCGTCGCGGCGTCGCTTTCAGACGCCATCGCCGTCAAAGTCAACGTGACCAGCTATGAGGACTGCGAAGCCATGGCGAAGGCCGCAGTGGAAAAATACGGCCGGATCGACCTGATGGTCTCAAACGCGGCCATCCTGATCTCCGGCGCGATCGAGGAAATGACCTACCAGCAGTTTTCAAAGGTCGTGGACGTCAATCTGAACGGCTATTTCAACACCTGCAAGGCCGTCGTCCCCTACATGAAGAAAAACGGCAAGGGCGCGATCGTCCAGATCAACTCCAAGTCCGGCAAAAAGGGCTCGGCCAAGAACTGCGCCTACGCGGCGTCGAAATTCGGCGGCGTGGGGCTGACCCAGTCGCTGGCGCTGGAGCTGGCGGAAGAGGGCATCCGCGTAAATTCCATCTGCCCGGGCAACCTTCTGGACAGCCCGCTGTGGGTCAATTCGCTCTACGAGCAGTACGCCCGCAACCAGGGTACCACGAAGGAAAAAATCCGCGAAAAGTACATCAATCAGGTGCCGATGCGGCGCGGCTGCCAATACGAGGACGTGGCGAACCTGATGGTTTTCCTCCTGTCCGACGAAGCGTCCTACATGACCGGCCAGGCTGTCAACGTCACCGGCGGCCAGCAGCTGACCTGACGGAGGCGCGGAAGGCCCATCGTCATCCGGCAGCCGATATCGTTCTGCTGAACCAACCAGACGATGCCCTAAGCGGCGTTTTACGGGGCGCTGAATCGGGTATTCTCCGAAAGAGGAGCGAGCGCTTCGCTGCGTCCGGAAAAACGGGAGCATTCGGTGATGGTGGCCACGCGCGACCCAGGCGCCAAGGGCCTGCCTTAAAAAAGACCCGTCGGCGGTGTTCCCCAACGGCTTTCCAGAGCTGCGAGGGACAAAAAGGGCTGCCCGGCGCGCCGGTTGAAATTTCCGGACTTTGACCCAAAAAACCGCTCTACAAAATGGTACTCAACGCATAAGGAGGATTTCCCATGAAGACAACCGCAGTCAGGCTGTACGGCAAGAACGACCTTCGCCTCGAAAGTTTTGAGCTGCCGGCGCTGAAGGAAGACGAGATCCTGGTCAGGATCATTTCAGACAGCATCTGCATGTCCACCTACAAGGCCACCATTCAGGGCAGCGACCACAAGCGCGTGCCGGACGACATCGCGACCAATCCCGTCGTCATCGGCCACGAGTTCTGCGGCGACATCGTTTCGGTCGGCGCGAAGTGGGCCGACAAGTACAAGGCCGGCGACAAGTTCACCATCCAGCCGGCGCTGAACTACAAGGGCTCCATGGCAACCCCCGGCTACGCCTACCCCTACATGGGCGGCGCGATGACCTACTGCATCCTGGCCCCCGAGGTCATGGAGATGAACTGCCTCCTCGACTACAAGGCGCCCGCCTACTTCTACGGCTCGGTTTCGGAGCCCCTTAGCTGCATCGTGGGCACCTACCACGCCATGTACCACACCCAGATGGGCAAGTACGACCACCTGATGGGCATCAAGGAGGGCGGCTCGATGGCCATCCTCGCCGGCGCGGGCCCGATGGGCCTGGGCGCGATCGATTACGCCATTCATTGCGACCGGAAGCCCGGCCTCCTCGTCGTCACCGACATCGACCAGCCCAGGCTCGACCGCGCCGCCTCCATCTACACGGTGGAAGAGGCCGCGAAGAACGGCGTGAAGCTGATCTACCTCAACACCAAGGTAGACGATCCGGTTCAGCTGCTGCTCGATCAGAACGGCGGCAAGGGCTACGACGACGTGCTGGTGTTCGCGCCGGTGGCGGCAGTCATCGAGCAGGGCGACAAGATCTTGGGCTACGACGGCTGCCTGAACTTCTTCGCGGGCCCCACCAACACCCAGCTCACCGCCCAATTCAACTTCTACAATGTGCACTACAACGCGACCCACATCGTGGGCACCTCCGGCGGCAACACGGCTGACATGGTCGAGTCCCTCGGGATGATCGCGGAAGGCACGCTGAACCCCTCCGGCATGATCACCCATATCGGCGGGCTGGACGCGGTCATCGACACCACCATGAACCTGCCCAAGATCCCCGGCGGCAAGAAGCTGATCTACACCGGCATTTCGATGCCGCTGACCGCCATCGACGATTTTGCCGAAAAGGGCAAGGCCGATCCCCTGCTCGCGAAGCTCGCCGAGCTCTGCCCGGACAGGCTGTGGACGAAGGAAGCCGAGGATTACCTGCTCGCGAACGCCGCGCCGATCGCGGTATAAACCCAAGCATTCATAGCAAACATGAAAATGCCCGCTTGCGGGCATTTTCAAATGGGGGCGTCCAGAGGGCATCATGCCCTCTGGCGGGGCGCGGGGCGGCGCCCCGCCGTCTCCCCGGCCTTAAGGAGGTTTCCCATGCGTTATATCGCCGTGGTCGGCGCGCTCAACATCGACATCATCGGCACGTCTTTTGACGAGCCGCTGCCGGGGGACAGTAGCCCCGGCGCGGTTCGCGTCACGGCGGGCGGCGTGGGGCGCAACATCGCCCGGACGCTCGCAAGGCTCGGGGACGCGGTGGAGCTGATCGCCCCCGTCGCGGCGGGCGCGGACGGCGCGTTCGCCCGCGCGGACTGCGAAAGGCTCGGCATCCGGCTTTCGGGCGCGCTGGAGGCGGCGGAGAGCTGCCGCTACCTGTGCGTCAACGGGCCGGAGGGCTCTCTGCGCCTGGCGGTCAACGACATGGCGGCGATGGCGCACCTGACCCCGGAGGCGATCGACCGGCGCAAAGACCTTCTGCGCGGCGCGGAGGCGATCGTCCTTGACGCCAATCTGACCGAAGAAGCGCTGACCCATCTCGCCCGGAGCGCCGAAGCGCCCCTCGTGGCTGAGCCGGTGTCCGCGCCCAAGGCGGCGCGGCTGAGGGCGGCGCTGCCCTTCCTCACCGCCATCAAGCCCAACCGCGCCGAGGCCGCGGTTTTGACCGGCCTTCCGGCGGACAGCGCGCCGGAGGCGCTGGCCCGCGCGCTCCTTGACCTGGGCGTGCAAAATGTGTACCTGTCACTGGGCGAGGGCGGACTATTGTATGCCGGGCGGGCGGAATGCTTCATCGAGCCCAGCCGCGCGGCGCGCGCGGTCAACTTCAACGGCTGCGGCGACGCCGCCACCGCCGCCATCGCCCACGGCGTCGCCCGGGGGCTTCCGCCCCGCGAAATCGCGGCGCTGGCCATGCGCGAGGCGGCGGCGCAGGCGCTGGAACCATAGCACCCATCGACCGCAATTGGAGGCGCATCATGAACACGCATCTTCTGATCTCCGAAGAAGTCAGGGCGGCCCTCGCCGAGGGGAAGCCCGTGGTGGCGCTGGAGTCCACCATCATCTCCCACGGCATGCCCTACCCCCAGAACGTCGAAACCGCGCTGAAGGTGGAACAGACCGTGCGCGACAGCGGCGCGGTGCCCGCCACCATCGCGGTCTTGGGCGGCAAGCTGTGCGCAGGGCTTACGAAAGACCAGATCGAATACCTCGGAAAACTGGGCACGAAGGCCGCGAAGGCCAGCCGGCGCGACCTGCCGGTCCTGGTCTCCAGGAAGATGGACGGCGCGACCACCGTGGCGGCGACGATGATCATCGCCGCGCTGGCGGGCATCCCGGTCTTCGCCACCGGCGGCGTCGGCGGCGTGCACCGGGGCGCGGAGGTCACGATGGACATCTCCGCAGACCTCGACGAGCTGGCGCAGACCGCCGTGGTCGTGGTCTGCGCGGGCTGCAAGTCGATCCTCGACCTCAAGCTCACCCTCGAATACCTCGAGACCCGCGGCGTGCCGGTGATCGGCTACAAAACGGACGAGTTGCCCGCGTTCTACACCCGGAAGAGCGGCCTTCCCGTTGATTTCCGGCTCGACACGCCGGAGGAGATCGCCGCCGCCTTTTCCGCCAAGCGGGCGATGCACCTCGCCGGCGGCATGCTGGTGACGAACCCCATCCCCGAGGAATACTCGATGGACCCCGGCGTCATCAACCGCGCCATCGACGACGCCGTGGCCGAAGCCGCCCGCCTCAATATCGGCGGCAAGGCGCTGACGCCGTTCCTGCTGGACAAGATCCAGAAGATCACCGGCGGCGACAGCCTCGCCTCAAACATCCAGCTGGTCCTGAACAACGCCCGCCTGGCCGCGAAGATCGCCGCAGCGCTCAAGGGGTAACGTGGAGGGCTCCGCTCTCCAAACCTCCCGCCAGAGGAATTGAATCCCTCTGGATGCCCTCACCAATGCCCGCGGACGCGGGCATTGTTTTATTGAGAAGATCATTGACCTCTCGCTTCCCGTTTCGGTCCGGTTCCATTCCCATGGGGGTTCGGGGCCGCAACCCCGCACCCCCGCAAGGGCCATGATGCCCCTTGATCCCCTCTCCTGAAGAAAAACTGAAACGACGGCTCCCCACTCCAATCAAATCCGGCGGCGTGTACGCCGGATTTGGCTTTCCCCCAAAGGCCGAGCCTGTCCGGCCGACGGGGAAAGCGTTCCCGATCCGGTTTCCGCCCGGAAACGCCGAAGCGTTTCAGGAAACCGGCCCGCCCCCTACGCAATGAAAAGATGCGTCAGCAGATTTTCATTGCCCGGCGAAGCCGGAGGGCTTGCCCGGCATAGCCGTAACTTGTAAAATATTTCAACACAACACAGCGGGCTGGCATGAAGTGCAAAAAAGTGCTATAATAATAAAGAAGAAAAATTTTTAAGAGGTGCCCGGATGTCCACAAAACCCGATAGCGCACACTACGACGAGACCAACATTCAAGTGCTGGAAGGCCTGGAGGCGGTGCGCCGCAGGCCCGGCATGTACATCGGCTCCACGGACGAGCGCGGGCTGCACCACCTGGTGTACGAAATCGTCGACAACGCGGTGGACGAGGCGCTGGCAGGCTATTGCGACCACATCATCGTCACGCTGCACAAGGACGGCTCCGTGTCCGTCGAGGACAACGGCCGAGGCTTCCCGGTGGGCATTCACCCCAAGATGGGGCGGCCCGCCGTTGAGGTGTGCCTGACGGTTCTCCATGCCGGCGGCAAGTTCGGTGGCGGCGGCTACAAGGTTTCCGGCGGTCTGCACGGCGTGGGCGCGTCGGTCGTCAACGCGCTGTCCGGCCACCTTCAGGTCAATGTCTTTCAGGACGGCAAGGTGTACCAGCAGGAGTACGAGCGCGGTAAGCCGCTGTACGACCTGAAGATCACCGACGCGACAGAGCGCACCGGCACCACCATCCGCTTCTGGCCGGATGTAAAGACGGGCGCGGAGCCGGAGCCCGGCATTTTCGAGACCGGCGACTTCGACTTTGACACGCTGCGCACGCGCTTTCGCGAGATGGCGTTCCTCAACAAGGGCATCAAGATCGAGCTGAACGACCTGCGCCCCGAGCCCGCCCAGCAGAAAATATATCACTACGAAGGCGGCATCGTATCCTTCGTGGAATACCTGAACAAGAACAAGGAAGCGCTGTTCCGCCCGCCGCTCTACATCGAGGGGCTCCGGGATTCCACCACGGTGGAAATCGCGCTGCAGTGGAACGACGGCTTCAACGAGAGCGTCTTCTGCTTCGCCAACAACATCCACACGCCCGAGGGCGGCACGCACCTGGCGGGCTTCCGATCGGCGCTGACCCGCGTCATCAACGATTACGGCCGCAAGAGCGGCATCCTGAAGGCGAACGACGGCAACCTGACCGGCGAGGACATCCGCGAGGGCCTGACGGCCATCGTGTCCGTCAAGCTGATGGAGCCGCAGTTCGAAGGCCAGACCAAGAGCAAGCTGGGCAACAGCGAGGTTCGCCAGCTCGTCGATTCGATGGTGGCGGACAAGCTGACCGTCTACTTTGAGGAAAACCCCTCCGTCGCGCGGACGATCCTCGACAAGTGCCTCTCCGCCGCGCGCGCCCGTGAGGCCGCGCGCAAGGCGCGGGACCTGACCCGGCGCAAGACCGCCCTCGAGAGCGCGGCACTGCCCGGAAAGCTCGCCGACTGCTCCGAGCGGGACCCAGCCAAGTGCGAAATCTTCCTCGTCGAGGGCGATTCCGCAGGCGGCTCCGCCAAGACCGGGCGCGACCGCCACTTCCAGGCGATCCTCCCGCTGCGCGGCAAGATCTTGAACGTCGAAAAGACCCGCATGGACCGGGTGCTGGCCAACGCCGAGATCAAGGCGATGATCACCGCTTTCGGCGGCGGCTTCGGCCACGAGTTTGACCCCTCGAAGCTGCGCTACCATCGCATCGTGTGCATGACGGACGCCGACGTGGACGGAAGCCACATCCGCATCCTGCTCTTAACCTTCTTCTACCGGCACATGACGAAGCTCGTCGAGGACGGCCACGTCTACATCGCGATGCCACCGCTGTACAAGGTCAGCCGGGGCAAGACCGTCAAATACGTCTACTCCGACGCGCAGCTCCAGGCGCTTCTCGACGAGATGGGCCGGGACGCGAAGCCCGACATCCAGCGCTACAAAGGCCTGGGCGAGATGAGCGCCGAGCAGCTCTGGGACACCACCATGAACCCGGAGACCCGCTCCATGTACCGGGTGACGCTCAAGGACGCGATCTCCGCGGACGAGATGTTCACGCTGCTCATGGGCGACCAGGTGGAGCCCCGCAAGGACTTCATCGAAGAGAACGCGAAGCTGGTGGCCGATCTCGACGTTTAGCGCAGAAATCCCTTCGGGGAGTTTATCCATCCCTAGACGATCTGCAAAGGTCGGTTTCCAACATCCAGCCGGAAGGGAGCACACCAAAACGTGCCGGACGAATTCAACATCGGCCGCCTGATGCCCATTGACATCGAGGAAGAGCTTAAGAAATCCTTTATCAGCTACGCGATGGCGGTCATCGTCAGCCGCGCGCTGCCGGACGTGCGCGACGGCCTGAAGCCCGTCCACCGCCGCATCCTGTATTCGATGGTGGAACTGGGCGTCACGCCCGACAAGCCCTACAGAAAGTCCGCCCGCATCGTCGGCGACTGTCTGGGTAAATACCACCCCCACGGCGACTCGTCGGTCTACGACGCGATGGTGCGCCTGGCGCAGGACTTCTCCACCCGCGGCCTGCTCGTGGACGGGCAGGGCAACTTCGGCTCCGTCGACGGCGACGGCGCCGCCGCCATGCGGTACACTGAGGCGCGGCTGACCAAGCTTGCGATGGAGATGGTCGCCGACATCGAAAAGGAGACCGTCGACTTCTACCCCAACTTCGACGAGACGCTGATGCAGCCCGCCGTGCTGCCTTCGAGGTTTCCGAACCTCCTGGTCAACGGCTCCAGCGGCATCGCCGTCGGCATGGCCACGAACATCCCGCCCCACAACCTGGGCGAGGTGATCGACGGCACCATCCACCTGATCGACAACCCAGACGCCTCCTGCGAGGCGCTGATGGGCATCATCCACGGGCCGGACTTCCCCACCGGCGGCATCATCCTGGGCCGCGCGGGCATCCACGAGGCGTACATGACCGGGCGCGGCCGCATCGTGATGCGCGCGCGCACCGAAATCGAGGCGATGGCCTCGAACCGCCAGCGCATCGTGGCCACCGAGATCCCCTACATGGTCAACAAGGCCCGGCTGATCGAAAAGATCGCCGAACTCGTACACGAGAAGCGCCTGGAGGGCATCAGCGACATCCGGGACGAGTCCGACCGCAACGGCATGCGCATCGTCATCGAATTGAAGCGCGACGTCAACGCCAACGTCGTTCTGTCCACCCTCTACAAGCACACCCAGATGCAGGAGACCTTCGGCGCCAACGTGCTGGCGCTGGTGGATGGTGCGCCGAAGATTCTGTCCCTCCGGCAGATCCTCATCCACTACATCGACCACCAGAAGGACGTGGTGACCCGCAGGACCCGCTACGAGCTTGGCAAGGCCGAAGCCCGCGCCCACATCCTGGAGGGGCTGCTCATCGCCCTCGACCACATCGACGAGGTGATCCGGCTCATCCGCGCCTCCCGCACCGACGCCATCGCGAAGGAGGGGCTGATGACGCAGTTCGGCCTCTCCGACCGGCAGGCCCAGGCGATCCTCGACATGCGCCTTCGGCGCTTGACGGGCCTTGAGCGCGAGAAGATCGAAGCCGAGTACAACGAGCTTCTTGAGCTGATCGCCCACCTCAAGGACGTGCTGGCCAACGAGTGGATGCTGATGAACATCATCAAGGAGGAACTCCTTGAGATCAAGCGCAAGTACGCCGACGCGCGCCGCACGGAGATCACCGCCCTCGACGGCGAGATCGACATGCTCGACCTCATCCAGGAGGAGGACATGGTGGTCACGCTGACCCACTACGGCTACGTGAAGCGCCTGCCCAAGGCCACCTACCGCGCCCAGAAGCGGGGCGGCAAGGGCATCACCGGCGCGACCACCCGGGAGGAGGACTTCGTTGAGCAGCTCTACGTGACCTCCACCCATGATCCGATCATGTTCTTCACCAGCCGGGGCCGCGTGTACGAGAAGCGCTGCTACGAGATCCCGGAGGCCGGGCGCACCGCCCGCGGCACCGCCATCGTAAACCTTCTGCAGCTGGAGGGCGGCGAAAAGGTCACCGCCATGCTGCCGGTGCCGGAGGAGAAGGTCGAAGGCCACTACCTGATCATGGCCACGAAGAACGGCCTCATCAAGCGAACGGAGCTCTCCGAGTTCCAGAACCTGCGCAAAAACGGCCTGATCGCCATCGTGCTGCGCGAGGACGACGACCTGATCGGCGTCGCGTTGACCGACGGCGAGCGAGAGGTGCTCTTGGGCACCGAGCAGGGCATGGCCATCCGCTTTGCGGAGAGCGACATGCGCCCCATCGGCCGCGCCGCGATGGGCGTAAAGTCCATCGATCTGGACGAGGGCGACCGCGTGGTCGCGATGACCATCGTGGAGGAGGACGCGGAGGTTCTGAGCCTGACCCAGCTGGGCTACGGCAAGCGCACCGAGATCGAGGAATACCGCGTCCAGTCCCGCGCCGGCAAGGGCATCAAAGCGATGAACCTGACGGACAAGACGGGCCTGCTCGCCGGACAGCTGTTGGTGCACGAGGGCGAGGACCTGCTGCTCATCACGGACGACGGCACCATCATCCGCACGCCCGTCTCCGCCATTTCGGTGCAGGGC
>JAEZTD010000319.1 GCA_023443705.1 Bacillota bacterium
CCCTCCGGTCGCATTGGTAAGAGTCTGCCTGTTTGTTAGTTGAGCGTATGGGTTCCGCAGCCGCCGCAACCGCCGCAATGGCCGCTGCAACCGGACTTGGGTTCCTCCATTTGCCCGGTGATGATGAACTTCAGCACCTGGTTAACCTGCTCGATCAGGCCCGAAAAGTTCTCCCGCGCCTCCGTGAGCGCCTGTACGTCCTCGATCAGGGACAGCCGTTGCTGGCAGGCGTCCATCTCGGCGGAGAGCTTTTTCAGCTGCTCCGGATCTGGGTTGTCCTTTTCAAGCACGGCTTCGATCTTCTGGCGCGCTTCCATGTAATCGCTCATCGCCCCGGCGGCATCCGGGTTTTTCATGGCGCGGTCTTCCGCATCCTTCATCGCCCGGTATTCTTCGGACTGCATGATCGCGTCGCCAAGCTCGCGAGTTTTCGAAAAGACCTGGTTCATTTGATTTTCCTCCATCAAAGGTCGGCGCTTCCGCGCAGCGTGTTGCGGCCGGCGGATTCGATTTTTACATCCACCATTCGGCCGATTTGTTCGATATTTCCCGGGAAATTGACCATGTGACCGCGGTCGGTTTTACCGGAGATCCAGCCGGAGTTGCGCGTGGATACGCCCTCGGCGAGGACGGACTGGATAGAACCGACCTGCGAAGCAAGCACTTCGGAGGAGATCGCCCCCTGAAGCGCAATCAGCCGCTCAATGCGGCGTGTTTTCTCGCCCATCAGGGTATCATCCGCTATTTCGGCCGCCCGCGTCCCTGGCCGTGGTGAATAGATAAACGTAAACGCGGCATCAAAACGCACCCGCTCGGCGAGCGACAGCGTTTCCTCAAATTCTTCTTCCGTCTCCCCCGGAAAGCCGATGATCAGGTCGCTGGTCAGGCCGATTTCCGGACAGCGCGCGCGCAGGCGCTCGGTCAGCGCAAGGTACCCATCGCGGGTGTATCCGCGGTTCATCAGCTTCAGGATTCTGTCGCTGCCCGCCTGCACCGGCAGGTGCAGTTGCTTGCACAGGTGCGAAAGTTCCGCGTAGGCGGCGATCAGCTCGTCAGAAAGATCCTTCGGGTGAGAGGTCATGAAGCGGATGCGCGGCACGCCCATCCGGTCGAGTCGGTACAAAAGCTCCGCGAAAGCGCCGCCGCCGCCCTGGTACGAGTTAACGTTCTGTCCGAGCAGCGTGATCTCCTGAATGCCATCCTGCAAGAGTTGATCCGCTTCGTCCAATACGTCCCGCATGGCGCGCGAACGCTCGCGCCCCCTGACGAAGGGCACGATGCAGTATGAACAGAAATTGTTGCAGCCATACATGATGTTGATGAAGGCCGAATGCCTTCCGGAGCGGCGCACGGGTAAGCCTTCCGCGATGACGCCTTCGCCGTCAAAAACCTCAACCACCGGCTGCCGCTCGGAGAGAACGCGGAATAGAAGCTCTGGAAGCCGATGGAGGTTGTGGGTGCCAAAGATCAGATCGATGAACGGATAATTCGCCTTGAGCGACGCCGCGACGCCGTCCTCCTGCATCATACAGCCGCCCACGCAGATCAGAAGCTCCGGCTTTTCTTTTTTGAGCTCTTTGAGCCAGATTACGTTGCCAAGCGCCTTGTTTTCGGCATTTTCGCGAACGCAGCAGGTGTTGTAGAGCACGAGGTCGGCCTCTTCCCGGACGGGCGCGGGCGCAAGCCCCATTTCATCCAGCATGCCGGCGATGGTCTCGGAATCCCGCACGTTCATCTGGCAGCCGAGGGTTACGATGTGGTACTTCTTCTGCGGAATCTCCATCTGGCGCACCAGGCGCATATAGCCGCGCTGCGCTTCCAGTTCCTGTTCCGAGACGATGCGATCCTTTTCCTTCATGGGCCTCCCCTTAAACTCTCGGTATCTGCCGCGACTTGGGCGGCAACTCGCTTTCTGAAACCGGTGAGATGATGTAATCGCCGCTCTTGCGGCGGTCGCTGCCGACGACGAAGGCCTTTGCCGGAAGCGCGCAGCCGATGAGCAGTATTTGTCCGGCCACTGCCGGCGTGGTCTCCACCAGGAAGGCGGCGGACTGGCCCAGCGCCGCGCGGGACCTTAGCTCGCCGAGCGCCGCTCGGGCGACGCTCTCGTCCGACAGCACCCGCCCGCTGCCCTGTCACACGGCGCAGGGCTGCGTGAGCAGTGTGTGGATCGGCTGATGCACCTTCTTGCGGGTCATTTCCACAAGGCCCAACTCCGTGATGCCCACGAGGTTGGTCTTGGTGCGGTCCTTTTTGAGATCCTTCCGCAGCAGGGACAAAAGCTGCTCCCGCTGCTCCGGCCGGTCCATGTCGATGAAGTCGATGACGATGATGCCGCCGATGTCCCGGAGCCTGAGCTGCCGTGCGATTTCGACCACCGCTTCGCAGTTGATGGTGAACACGGTATCCGACAGCGAGTGCTTGCCGACGAACTTCCCGGTGTTGACATCGATGACGGTGAGCGCCTCGGCGTAGTCGAACACAAGATAGCCGCCGCTTTTGAGCCACACGCGCCGGAGCAGCGCCTTCTCGGCCTGCGCGTCGATTCGGTAAGGCTCAAAAAGCGGGATGTCGCCCTCATGGTGGCGCACCTTCAGCGCCAGTTCGGGCGAGAGCATCTCCGCGGTGGAGCGCGCCAACGCGTATTGCGCGTCGTCGTCCACCGTCAGGGACTTCACGCCGTTTACCAGCATGTCCCGAACGGCGCGGTAGACCAGCGAGACATCCCGGTGCAGAAGCGCCGGCGCGGCGGTGGCCGACGCGCGCTGAGAAATGGACGCCCACAGCTTCGTCAGGTAGTGGATGTCCCGCTCCAGTTCGGCCTCCTGCGCGCCCTCCGCGGCGGTCCGTATGATGAGCCCCATGCCCTGGGGCTTTAGCGCTTCTGCCAACGCCCTGAGGCGTGCGCGCTCTTCTTCCGCCTCAATGCGGCGGGAAATGCCCACGTAGCCAACGGTCGGCAAAAGTACCGCCAGTCGCCCCGGCAGCGTGATGTGGCTGGTGAGGCGCGGCCCCTTGCTGCCGCCGGGCTCCTTGATGACCTGAACCAGTATCTCCTGCCCGACCTTGAGCAGTTTCCGGATCGAGAGGCTCTTCAACTCCCGCTCCAGCGCCTGTGAATCAAGACCGAAGTCTGTTTTGTCTACAAGAATATCACCGGCGTAGAGAAATCCGTTTTTCTCCATGCCGATGTCCACAAAGGCGGCTTCCATACCGGGCAGCACGTTGGCCGCGCGGCCCTTGTAGATGTTGCCGACCAGCTTCTCGTGCCCTTTTCGCTCGATGTACAACTCGGCCAGCTCGCCATCCTCGACAATCGCCAGCCTCGTCTGATCGCCTGTGCATTCCACCAACAATTCGAGATCCATCCGCACTACCCGTCTCTCAAAATTTATAAATCCATCAGTTCGACCGGCCCCTGCGCGCCTTCGCCCAGAAGCCTTAGCCGGTGGATATCAATGGCCGGGATTTCAGCGCCCGCGCGCTTTGCAAGAACCGAAACCAGAAGATCCGGCTTAAGCGTTGCCTTTTCGGTCAGCATCAGCGTCGCGCGGAGCGAAACGCCTGCGGCAAGCCCCTCGTTCCGTTCAATACAGACCGACGCACAATTGCCTGAGCATGGCGTTACGGCAGCCTGCACCTGTGAAAGCCCGTGAACATCGGTCTGTTCTGTGTACAGCGCAAGGGTCATCGGGCGGATGTCTGCGGGCTTTTCGCCGGACTTTGTCTTTCTTAGCGCAATCACGCTGGATTCGGCCAAGTAATCTTCAATGGCTCCGGCGGTAGCCCCCGCGCCTTCCCCGGATAAGAGAATCCGGTATTCGGCCATGCGAAGCGAGGCCATCATCGCGGGATGGCTGTCCTCCACCAGGCGAACCCGCTTGAGCGGCATGTCGGGCGGAAGCGCCGAGGCCATCTCCCGAAAGGCGAATTCTTCGGTGACTTTTTCGGAAAGCTTGACATCCAGGATTTCACAGTCGCTCGTCCAGCCCACCGCCAGCGCCGAAGCGAAGGACATCACCGGATGTGGGTTGAAGCCCTGGGAATAGGCAACGGGGAGCGACGTGCGCCGAAGCGCCATCTGCATGAAGCGCTGCAAATCCAGGTGGGACACAAACCTGAGCCGCCTGAGTTTTGCAAACTGATACAGCGCCCTCATACGCAGACTCCTTCATAGCGGTTCATGCCGCATCCTTCACAGCCGAGGCGGCAATCCGGCGTTATTTCAGCCCTCTGCGCCTTGTGCCACTCGTCCAGCAGAAATTCCTTGCTGGGGCCTGAGTCCAGATGATCCCATGGGAACACTTCATCCTCCGCCCGGTCCCTCAAGGCATAGAAAGCAGGATCAATGCCCACATCCCGGAGCGCCTCAAGCCACAGATCGTTACGGAAGTGATCGCTCCAGCCGTCAAACCGGCATCCCAGCTGCCATGCCCTCAGAAGCGCCGCGCCAAGGCGTCGGTCTCCACGGGCGAAAACCGCTTCGATAAAGCTGACATCCGGCGCGTGGTACTTGAAATCGACGCCCTTGATTGCCGAAAGCGCTCGCTTTAAGCGCTGCTGGCGCTCGATGACGGTCGCCTGATCGAGCTGCCCACACCACTGAAACGGGGTGATCGGCTTCGGAACGAACACCGACGCGCTGACGGTGATGCGAAGGCCTGGCGCGCGTTTTTCCTTTGGTAAAGAAAAATAGCACTGGGACACCTTGCGCGCAAGGTCGGCAATGCCGTCCACATCCTCTTCGGTCTCGGTGGGCAGGCCCAGCATAAAGTACAGCTTGACCGCCGACCAGCCGGCCTCGAAGGCATCCCGCACGGAGCGCAGAAGGTCTTCCTCGGTGACCCCCTTGTTGATCACGTCGCGCAGGCGCTGGGAGCCGGCCTCCGGCGCCAGCGTCAGCGCGGTTTTACGCACTTTCTGGGTCTCCGCCAGCGTATCCTTGAGGACGGAATCGATCCTTAAGGACGGCAGCGATACCTTGACCCGACGGTCCTGAAACCTGAGCGTCATTTCCCGCGCCAGATCGGAGATCCTCGAATAGTCTCCGCTTGACAGGCTCATCAGCGAAATCTCGTCATAACCGGTGGCTCTGACCAGCTTTTCGGAAAGCTCGGTTAGCCGGTCCAGGGAACGCTCGCGCACAGGGCGGTAGATCATGCCGGCCTGGCAGAAGCGGCAGCCTCGGGTGCAGCCACGGAAGATTTCCAGCATGATGCGGTTGTGCACCACTTCGCCGTATGGGACGATCAGCGTTTCCGGATAGACCGCGGCGTCCAGATTTTGGACCACCGCCTTCATCACGACTTCCGGCGCGCCGCTTCCCGCCTTGGGCGAAATGCGCTCGACGCGGCCGTCCTCATGGTAGGTGACGTCGTACAGAGAAGGCACGTAAACGCCCGGGATGCGCGCGGCCATCTTCAGGTATTCCTCGCGGTCCAGGCCGGATTCGCGCCACGCCTTGTAACAGTCGATGGTTGCGCCCGTCGCCTCCTCGCCGTCGCCCAGCACGAAGAGATCGACAAAGTCGCTCAGCGGCTCCGGGTTAAAGGCGCAAGGCCCGCCCGCAATGACGAAGGGGCCGGACTTTCTGTCGAGGCTTTTCAGCGGAATACCCGCAAGGTCCAGCGCCGACAGGATGTTGGTGTAGCTCATTTCGTACTGCAGCGTAACGCCCAAAAGGTCGAACTCCGCAAGCGGCGTCCTCGACTCCAGCGAAAACAGCGGAATGCCTTCGGCCTTCATCGCGTCGTGCATGTCCGCCCAAGGCGAAAAGACCCGCTCGCACCAGGCGTCGGGCCGTTGGTTGATGACGTCGTAGAGGATCTTCATCCCCAAGTGCGACATGCCGACTTCGTAGACGTCCGGAAAGAGGAACGCGTAGCGTACCATACCCGGCTCAACGGTTTTCATGACGCTGCCAAATTCACCGCCCAAATACCTTACAGGCTTTTCCACATTTGGCAAAAGCCGATCGATCGATTCACTAAGCCCCAATGAGATTTCCTCCCCGCCTTTTCGGCGCATACCCCAAAGATTTTACCACAAGACGAGCGTTTGTTCAACGCCCGCGTTGTTAAAGAAATATTCGTTTGACTTCTCCGTTGCCCCGGTTTAGAATTGTATAGATTTGTGTATTTATGCGAGGTGCTCTCATGGCGAAAATCCTGCCGCCGGTCGAATCGCTCCGCGACATCATCCGGGAAATCCCCACTCCGTTTCACCTGTACGACGAGGGGATGCTGCGCCGGCGCGCGCGGCTATTGAAGCGCGCGTTTGCGTGGAATGAGGACTACAGGGAGTATTTTGCGGTAAAAGCCAACCCCAATCCACACCTTTTGAAGATTTTTCAGGAGGAAGGCGTCAAAGTGGATTGCGCCTCGCTGACCGAGCTGATGCTGGCCAAGGCCTGCGGGTTCACGGGCGACGAGATCATGTTTTCGTCCAATGAAACTCCGGCGGAAGAATATGAATATGCGCGGGCGCTAAACGCCACGATCAACCTGGACGACATCACTCACATCAATTTTCTGAAACAGCACGGCGGCATCCCGAAGGAAATCTGCCTTCGGTTCAATCCCGGCGAGGCTTTTCGCTTCGGCAACTTCGTAATGGGCCACCCGGAGGAAGCGAAGTTCGGCATGACCGGGCCGCAGATTTATGAAGCGGTGGAGCGGCTTATGGCGCTGGGCGCCGAGCGCTTCGGACTGCACGCTTTCCTGGTCAGCAACGCGCTGATGCCCGAATACTACCCCGAGCTTGCGAAACTCCTGTTCCGAACGGTCAAGGATGTATCAGAAAAGACGGGCGCTCGGTTTTCGATGGTCAACCTCTCGGGCGGCATCGGCATCCCTTATCGCCCCGAGGACGATGAACCCGACGTACTCGCCATCGGCGAGGGGGTCCGGAAGGCTTACGAAGAAGTCATTTCGGGAAATGGTCTCGCCCCCCTTCGCGTCGCGACAGAACTCGGGCGCTGGCTGTCCGGCCCCTGTGGATATCTGGTGACCACCGCCATTCATGAAAAGCACACCCATCGGGAATACATCGGCGTTGATTCGAGCGCCGTCGACTTGATGCGCCCGGCGATGTACGGCGCGTACCACCACATCACCGTCGTCGGCAAGGAAAACGCGCCTGCGGACCATGTCTACGACGTGGTGGGTTCGCTCTGCGAGAACAACGACAAGTTCGCGGTTCAGCGGCTGCTCCCCAAGATCAACATGGGCGACCTGGTGGTGTTCCACGACACCGGCGCTCACGGCCATTCGATGGGTTACAACTACAACGGCAAGCTGCGTTCTGCCGAGGTGCTCCTGCGCGAGGACGGCTCGTTCCGGATGATCAGAAGGCGGCAAACCCCTGCGGACTACTTTGCCACACTGGACTTCCCGCCGCTTCTGGACGTACTGTAATCCCCCTCATCGCCCGTCGCTTCCCTGCGAAGCCGGGCGATGATTTTGCTTTCCATCCTTGAAACCTGTACCTGTGTCATGCCGAAATCCTCGGCAATTTCCGACTGTGTGTGGCGCGCGAAATATCGCCTGACCACGATGGCGCGCTCCTTTTCGTCGAGCTTTCTCAGCATCGCGTCCACCGTCAGTCGGTCGTCAATCAGGTCGGTATTGTCCTCACCCAGCGTATCCCCCAGCGTCAGGCTGCCGTCGCCCGCCACCGGTTCGCTGAAGGAACGCGTGGGCCGAGCCGAGTCAAGCGCCAGAAGCGCGTCCTCGCGGGAAAGGCCGAGCGCCGAGGCGATTTCGTCCAGCGCAGGTTCCTTGGCGTTTCTCGCTTCGTAATCCTCGATGTAGCGGTAGACCTTGACCGCGTTCTCTTTGATCGACCGGGATACCCTCACCGGCGCGTCGTCCCGGAGAAACCTGCGGATCTCGCCCAGAATCACCGGCACCGCATAGGTCGAGAAGCGCACGTCGAAGGACGTGTCGAAGTTGCGTATTGCCTTGACGAGGCCCAGGCAGCCCATCTGGTACAGGTCGTCGTATTCCCGACCGCGGTTCAGGTATCTGCGCACCACGTATTTGACCAGCGCCAGATGGGTTCGCACCAGTGCGTCCATCGCCTGCGGGTCTCCCTTTTGCGCCTTTTCGATCAATTCGCTTTGGTTTCCGCCAACGCTCAAGCGTTGCGCGCCAGCGGTATTTCCTCAAGGGCAAACCGCTTGCGCATCCGTATGGTCGTGCCCACGCCCGGCTGCGACCGGACGTCCAGTTCATCCATGAAGCTCTCCATCACGGTAAAGCCCATGCCGCTGCGCTCAGTGCCCTCCAGCGAGGTAAAGAAGGGCTTGCGGGCCGCTTCAACGTCTTCTATGCCGCGGCCGTTGTCGATCACCTCGACGGTCAGCGTACCGTCCGATTCCAGCTGCGCCTTCATGCGCACGGTGCCGCCCCTGCCGCCGTAGCCGTGGATGATTGCGTTGGTCACCGCCTCCGAAACCGAGGTTTTCACATCACCCATCTGCTCCAGCGTCGGGTTGAGCGGCAGCAAAAACGCGCTGATTACCATGCGCGCAAACGCTTCATTTTCGGGGCATGCGAGAAAGTCCACGCGCATTTCATTGACAATGTTCATTTTCGTCCTCCCGCTCACGCAAGTTTCCTGACGATCTGATAGAGCCCTGCCAGTTCGAACACCCGGTTAATCTGTGCGTTCGCACACTTGACCGAAACGCTGCCGCCCCGCCTCGCCATGACTTTGTAGCGCCCAAGGATCATGCCGATGCCGGAGCTGTCCATGAAGCTGAGATTCGACAGATCAAACACCAGCTCCTTGATCTTTGGATCCCGGATCAGATCGTCGAGTTCCGGGCGAAGTTGGTCGGCGCGCCGGTGATCGAGCTCACCGGAGAGCGCCACCACCATCGCGCTGCGCTTTTTTTCATGATTGATCATTCGCCGCCCTCCCAATGATTCATTGCGGAAAAGTTCAACGGCTTGTCCCGCGAATCCTTTGCGGAAAAAACACAACCCCTGTCGAACGAATGCATTCGTTCGACAGGGGTTGTGTTTTTTCCGCAAAGGATTCGCGGGACA
>JAEZTD010000359.1 GCA_023443705.1 Bacillota bacterium
GCCTTGTATTTGTCGACGATGGCCGGCAGATCCTCCGGGACCAGGCGGCCATAGACGTCATCATTGATCATGATGACCGGCGCCAAGCCGCAAGCGCCCAGGCAGCGGGTGTCCTTCAGCGTGAAGCGCCCGTCCTCGGTGGTCTTTCCCGCCTCTACCTTTAATAGGGAGATCAGCTTGTCCATGATGGCCTTGGCGCCCTTTACGTAGCAGGCCGTGCCCAAGCATACGCCCACGATGAACCGGCCGCGGGGCTCGAGCGCGAACTGGGAGTAGAAGGTCGCGACGCCGTACACCTCGCTGAGGGTCACGTTCAGGCCGTCGGCGATGTAGATCTGCACTTCCTTTGGCACATAACCGAACAGATCCTGCGCGCTCTGAAGCGTTCGCATCACAGCGCCCCGCTGGCCCTTGTTTTGCGATATTATTTCGTCAAGTTCGGCCAGTTTCTCTTTGTTCTCGAGAAGCGACATGGATATAGAACCTCCCTTGTTAGAATCAAGACCCTTGTCCGCAGGGTCCTGGCAATCCACCAAACGGCATTGTATCACAAACTGAAGGGCCCGTGCAATCTTTCGGGGCACGAATAAGTAAATTAATACTTAAAAGAATAAGAAAAATTAACGACTGGAAGTACCGAGGTGCCGGCGCTGCCGGCAGACCACCGGGCTTTCCTCGGGCGGAAAAAAGAGCCCTCGAATCGATGTAACCGTTTAAGGGGGTAAAAAGGGGGTAAATAGGTTACAAATCAGCATTCTGAAGGTTGAGCCCTGCGGTGGCGGTGCGAGAAACCCAGCAATTACAAGGGTTTTCAAGAACACAAAAAAGGTTACATGGCAAAAATCCATGTAACCTCAGTTTCTGTGTTTTTAAGTTTTCTTGTGAATGCCCACAACGATGCAATGAGCATAATTCATTATATGGTGCTTTCGGCTTTTCGTCAAGAGCAAAATGTCGAAAAACGCGAATTCAACGAGATTTCGGAATTTCGTCAAAAGGGATGCGGCGCGGCATAGACGGCAATGCGACTTGATTCCGCGAAGATATGCGCAGTGTTCTGCATAAAGCTTGGCACGATGTACAAATTTCCAAGGAATTTTCAACGGATTCCGTTGCGCATACGGTTGCGCATGTGCTATAATCTATGAGATTTCTGCCAATATTGCTTTAGGGGGAGAAAGGCATGCAAACCTTGCTGGCCGATCTGTTCAACGGCGTCGGCTACCTATTCACGATCAGTGGCGTCAAGATGCTCGCCATGTTCGCGATTGCGGGCGTTCTGATCTACCTGGCCATTAAAAAGGACTACGAACCTGCGCTGCTCCTGCCCATCGGCTTTGGCGCCATCATGGCGAACCTGCCGCCCATTCTGGGCGCAGTGGCCCCGGCTGTGCTGGGTACCGAAGCTGAACCCGGCTTTTTGAAGGTGCTGTTCAACGCCGGCATCGCCAACGAGCTGTTCCCGATCCTGATCTTCATCGCCATCGGCGCGATGATCGACTTCTCGCCGCTGATCAAGGATCCGTCGATGATCTTCTTCGGCGCGGCGGCGCAATTTGGCATCTTCGGCACGTTCATCCTGGCGCTGTTCCTCGTGGGCCCCATCTTTGGTGAGACCGATCAGAGCATGATCGCCCGGATTTCCGCGGCCATCGGCATCATCGGCGCGGCGGACGGTCCAACCACACTGTATGTGGCCAACTATTTCAAGCTTGAAAAGTACATTGCTCCGATTTCGGTGGCGGCCTACAGCTATATGTCGCTGGTGCCGATCATTCAGCCGCCGGTCATCCGCGCGCTGACCACCAAAGCCGAGCGGCAGATCCGCATGAGCTACCCCTCGGGCGAGAACCGCGTGTCCAAGACCACGCTGATCCTTCTGCCGATCGTCGTAACTGCCGTTGCCGGTATCATCGTGCCGATGAGCGTGCCGCTGGTAGGCTCGCTGATGTTCGGCAACCTCATCCGCGAGTGCGGCGTGCTGGAGCGCCTGAGCCAGACCGCGCAGAAGGAACTGGCGAACCTCGTCACGATCCTTCTGGGCCTGACCATCGGCTCCACGATGGTAGCCGACAAGTTCCTGAGGCTCGACACGCTGCTCATTCTCGCGCTGGGCCTCCTGGCCTTTGTGTTCGATACCGCCGGCGGCGTGCTGTTCGCCAAGTTCCTGAACCTCTTCCGCAAGGAAAAGATCAATCCGATGATCGGCGCGGCCGGCATCTCCGCCTTCCCGATGAGCGCCCGCGTCATCCAGAAGATGGCGAAGGACGACGACCCCGAAAACTTCGTACTCATGCAGGCAATCAGCGCCAACGTGTCCGGCCAGATCGGCTCGATCGTCGCCGGCTCCATCTTGATCACGCTGGTCTCCATGATGATCGCCGGATAGGAGGAAATGCAAATGTTTGCAGGTATGGGTTTCGCCGCCAAGGGCCTGACGGTCGCGCTCCTGGGCCTGGGCTGCACCTTCCTTGTGCTGGTGCTGGTGTTCTTTCTGGTCAAGCTGCTGAAGAAATTCAACTAAGCCCGGTGTATTTCAGGCGCGGCGGAGCCTTCGGGTTCCGCCGCGCTTTCGTTGGCACTGCTTGCAAAGAAAAGCGCCAATGATCATACACATGGCGAAATACGCACAATTCGCCCGGTGCGATTGACAGGGCCGCAGCGCTGTGATATATTCTGTTCTGGACATCCGCTACGAAAAGGAGGCATCCCATGAAAAAGATGCTCTTGTGTCTGGTGCTTTTGTGTTTGGTCGCCGTTCCGGCGCTGGCGCAGACCGCCGATGTGGATGGCAAGTTCACCGCCACCCTGCCCGACGACATGAAGGCGGTGGAATTGACCGCCGAAGACAAGGAAGACGGTCTCCTGCTCGAGATGGAGAGCGATGTGCTGCGCTTCGTCGCCTATTATTATGAGCCCGACCCTTCCTATATCCCCACGCTGGATGAGATGAACGAAAACTACCTCGCCGACCAGCAGGAAGGCTTTTATGCCAGCGTCGCCATTGAAGAATTGGGCGGCACCCGGATGATCGTCTACGATACCGGCGAAGGAACCCTTGGCGCGATCACCATCCTCGAGGATGGCAAGACGTACGAATTCATCGCGATCTGTGAGGACGATAACGCCCTGGAAAACGCCAAGGCGATCATTGCGTCCCTTCAGGCCGCGTAAACCCCGAAGGGATGGTCCGATGAAGGCAAAGAAGGACTGGCGCAACAGAGCCGTCCGCTGGATCGCACTGGGTCTTGTGATCATGATGGTGGCTGGGGTTCTGGTGGCGGCACTGTTCTCCGCGGCGATGGCGGAGGAAACCGGGTGCGACATGGAACTGACCGTAATCGAAAACCTGGACGCGGTCAGCGTGACGCAAACAGTCCGCTATCAGAACGGGACCGGGCAGCCCCTGGACCAGGTGATCTTCCAACTGGCCCCCAATGCGCTCCGGCGCGAATCCACGGCGCCCTACGAAACGGAAACCATGATCGACGCCTATCCCGACGGCTTTGCCGCGGGGGGCGTCGAAATTCGTTCGGTGCACTTTGGCGGCGAAGCCGCGGACTGGGGCGTGCAGGGAACCGACGAGGCGGTTCTCCGGGTTGCCTGCGACCTTGCGCCGGGGACCTCGGGTGTGTTTCAGCTTCAATATGAGCTCATCCTGCCGGGCGTGCTGGGCCCTTTGGGCACCGGCGACGTCGGCTGGCGGCTCGCGGGCTTTTATCCGCTGCCCGCGGTATGGGATGAGGAGTTCATCGTCGAACGCGTCAGCCCGGTGGGCGAAAGCCTCTTGGCCGATCCCATGCGCTACCGCGCCACCGTCAACCTGCCGGATACATGGCAGGTTGCTGCGCCGGGTTTGGTCCGGTCCGAGCCCTCGGGCGAGGCGCGGCAGAACGTGACGGTCGAAGTCGATAGCGCGCGCTATTTCGCGCTGGCCCTCGGCAGGCGTTATGTGGAGGTCAGCCGGACATCGGCTTCCGGTGTCGACGTGCGTGCCTTCGCCACGGATCGCGCCGCCGCAACCCGCGCCGCTGCGGCCGCCGCAAGGGCTGTCGACACCTTCTCGGAGCTCTTTGGCGCGTATCCCTACGGGTCGCTGACCGTCGCCCAGGCCGATCTTTTGGATGGCCTCGGGCAGTCCGGGCTCGTCCTTTTGCCGGACGAGTACTTTTCCTACGCGCTGCGCGGCGAGCTGGAATATCAGGTGGCGCTGGGCGCCGCGCGCCAGTGGTTTGGAAATCTGGTGGGCTCAAACCCCGCCGAGGAGCCGTGGCTGAGCGAATCGCTGCCCGCCTTCGCGGCGCTTGTGTACTACGACAGGGTGTACGGCGGGGACCGGTACATCGCGGAGCTCAACGACCGGGTTACGCCCTCGCTCAGGCTTACCATCCCCGGCGGCGTGACGGTGGACAGCGAAGCGCTGGCCTTCGGCACCGTCGGCGATTTTCTGGCGGTCACCCGGGGCCGGGGTGCGGCGGTGCTGCACGAAATCCGCTCCGTGCTGGGCGAGGACGCGCTTCTTGCCGGCATGCGGCTGTACGTGGCCCGAAACGCGGGAAAGGTCGCTACCCGGGCGGATTTTTCTGCCGCGCTCAGCGAAGCGGCAGGACGGGATGCGGACGGGTTATTGACCGAACTGCTCGCGGAGATTGACCAGTATGCCGGGCAGGCGCTGGATTGGTACGAATGATATGGTCGCCCGGGGTTTCGTCGTCCCCGGCGCGTGTTTGGTGCGCCATATCGGACAATTTAAACGAAAAGCGGTTTATTCTGCCGGGAGTTTGGTATAATAAGGATGATTCGCGGCCGACACGGCTG
>JAEZTD010000394.1 GCA_023443705.1 Bacillota bacterium
TGGATGATGTCCGGCGACGGATTGAAGCTCACCGTGCCGCCCTCGCCGACGAAGGCGATCTTGCCCCACTGCCGCGTCGCGCGGATGGCCAGCTGACGCCCCGCGTCCGCGGCCGACGCGTCAAACGCGCGCTCGACACCCTTGCCGCCCGTCACAGCCTTGATCTTCTCCAGCGTGTCGGGGCCGGGCTTGAAGACCTCATCCACGAGGCCGAGCTTCTTCGCAAGTTCGATGCGCTCGTCGCTCATCTCGACGCCAATCAGCTTCGTCGCGCCCAGCGACTTGCAAAGCATCAGTGTCGCCAGACCCACCGGCCCCAGGCCCACCACCAGCACGGCGTCGTTGCCGGAGACACCGACTTTTTCAATGGCTTCATACACCGTGCCGAACCCACAGGCCACCTGCGCGCCGTCGCAGTAGGTCAGTTCGTCCGGAAGCAGAACCAGGTCCCGCTCGTCGCACAGCATGTATTCCGCCATGCCGCCGTCCCGCTGCCAGCCATAAGCTGCGCGGTGCGAGCTGGAGCAGGAGATCTGGTAGCCCATCCGGCAATCGTGGCAAACGCCGCAGCCGTGGATGTGGTACACGATCACGCGGTCGCCCTTCTTGAAGCGCACAAGACCCGGCCCTTCCTCCACGACCTGGCCGCAGGGTTCATGGCCGGCGATCATCCCGTCGATGTACCCTTCGGCGCCCTTGCCCGTGTGTTCACGGTAAATCGCGCGGATGTCCGACCCGCAGATGGTGGAAGCCATCGTCTTCACCAACACCTGACCGTGACCCGGCTTCGGAATGTCGAATTCCTTCATCTGCACCGTGGAGTTTCCGGGCAGCATCGCGCCCAGCATTTTCCCGTCCATGGTAACAACCTCCCGTCGTCGTCAGTTGTCCTCGTATCCGTTCCATCCGGGGATCGTGCCGTCCACGTCCCAGAGATCGAGCCAGTCCCCGGCGCCCTCCCACAGGAACACCTGTCCCTTGATGAGCCGACAGTTCCGCTCGCAGGCACGCATTCTGTCCATCTCCGCCGGGCTGAGCCTCTCGCCCGCAACGGCGCGAAGGTTGGAAAGCGCGTTCGCGCGCTTCGTCGTGAACGGAATCGGAATCTGCCCCCGCTGTGAAGCCCACTTCAGGCACACTTCCACCGGGTGCAGGCCGCGGGCCAAAGCGATCTCCCGGACCGCAGGCATTTCCGTATCCACCAGATCCTCCGGCGTCCTGTCCCGCTCCGGCCGCCCCGGCGACCCCACCGGGCTGTATCCGATGGGCTGGATGCCGTGATCGACGCAGAACTGGTACAATTCGCCCTGCTGAAAGGTCGGATGCAGCTCCATCTCATTGACCGCCGGCTTGATCCGCGCGTCCCGGAAGATCAGGCTGAGCTTCGGAATGGTCACGTTGGATGTGCCGATGTGACGGACCAGCCCCATGTCCACCAACTGCTCCATCGCCCGCCAAGTATGCATGAATTCCTCGTGGATGTACGGGCGCGAGTCCGGATTTCGCGCGTCCCCGTCGCAGCCCGGCGCGTGGTAGTTGGGGAATGGCCAGTGTACCAGATAGCAGTCCAGGTAGGAAACGCCCAAGTCTTCAATGGACTTTTTGCAGGACGCGATCACTTCCTCCGGTTCGTGCCGGTCGTTCCAGAGCTTGCTGAGGATGAACAGCTCCTCTCGAGAAAGGCCGCCATCCATCGCCGCCTTCAACGAAAGGCCGACCTCATGCTCATTGCCGTAGCACGCCGCGCAGTCGATGTACCGGTAGCCCATCTTCAGCGCCTCCAGCACCACGCTGGAAACCAGTTCCGCCGAAGCGTGATCCGATCCGAACGTCCCAAGACCGATCCCCGGCATCGCCGCCCCCGTGTACAGTCTCCGCGACGGTACCGCGCCCGGATCGACGCCATCAATGGCCTTAACAAATTCAGCCACCCTTCAGCCCCCTTTCGACAAATGCCCCGTGCGGGCCTCAAACGCAATTATAACATATCCATCCGGCCGCGCACAAGATGAAACCTTCTCTGCAAGGAGGACAAAACCTTCTCTAATAAGGGGTAACGGACAGCATGCTGTCGTGGCCTCATATCCGTCGGGGCACGACCCGCGCTCGACGCGGTTCCGAAGGCCACTCCGGCCGTCATCTGTCTGCCCTGAAGCGCCTCGTTGGCCGCGTCGATGCCGGCCTCCCGCGCCAGCCTCGCCACCCGCCCCGCTGTCTCTCAGGCGTAAAAATGACTTCCCATGCATACTTTATTATGAAACCCCTCCGTAGCCATTGACAGCCGGATCGTTCCGTCAGGTTCCATGACACCAGCAAACTGAATGGTTAAAACCGACCAATTTCGTCCTATACTATATCCTGGATGCTAAAAAATTGGGCGGAACGCCCGCGCAAAGGCCCTTCGACCGCTTGAGCGCCGCCGTGCATCCCGCCGAGTCCACTATGACTTCATGAGGGTAACAGCATGGTCAAAATCATCGCCGACAGCACCTGCGACCTTGCGCCTGAAATCCTCGAAAGGCTGAACGTCACGCTCGCGCCGCTCTATACGCTGGCGGACGACGAAACCTTCCATGACGGCGTGGACATCTCCCCCGCCGACGTGTTCAATTTTGCCTCGTCAGGGCGCAGGGTGCGCACCGCCGCGGTCAATCAATTCGACTACGAGCGGCTGTTCGAACGCTACGCGAAGGATTACGACGCCATCGTCCACATCAACATCGGCACCTCTTTTTCCGCCTGCCACAACAATGCCCGTCTGGCCGCGGAAGGATTTGACAACGTGTTCATCGTCGATTCCGAAAACCTCTCCAGCGGCAGCGGCCATCTGGTGATGGACGCGGCAGAGATGGCAATGGACGGCGCAGCCGCGGAGGAAATCACCCGCGCACTCCGCGAAACCATCCCGCGCGTCGACGCCAGCTTCGTCATTGAGAGCCTGGATTACCTCCGGCGCGGCGGGCGCTGCTCCGGTCTGGAGGCGGTGGGCGCACGCCTGCTTCAGATCAAACCCTGCATCGAGGTGGTGCGGGGGGAAATGAAAGTGGGCAAAAAGTACCGCGGCAGCTTTGAGCACTGCCTTCAAAAATATGTGCGCGACAGGCTGGCCGGACGGGAGGACATCGATCCCGGCCGCGTGTTCATCACGCATCCGGCCTGCTCTCCCGAGGCCGTTCAGGCGGTGCGCGCGCTCGTCCAGAGAATCGTGCCCTTCCGGGAAATCATCGAAACCCGCGCCGGCTGCACGGTGGCATGCCACTGCGGCCCCGCGACGCTGGGCATTCTCTATAAGCGCACCGGGGCAAAAACGGCCATCGAGGCGCGCTGACACCTGGACTAAATTCGCGCAGCAGCAACCCGCACGGGCGAAAGCCCATCCGGGTTGCTGTTCTATCGGTAGCTATTTCATGTGACGACAAGTCCCTGCGCACCCGTCTCCGGCAGGCGAGTGTTTTCATAGATCTGGAACAGCGTCAGGTGCCCCTCGCACCCGATCACGAATGTGCTGATAGAGCCCTCGGCGCCATTGAGCACATAGAAATACCGGCCGTCGGGAGCGACGGCGTTGTCGATCGGCGCGCCGTCCGCCGCCGGCGTGGAGGGCACGCTTTCCTCCAGCGTCAGGCCGCCGTCACGCGCGACGCGGTACAGTGATATCGTCCCGGTGCCGGTGTTGGACGTATACGCGAAGCGCCCGTCCGGTGTGGCAGAAACCCAGCATGTGGCAAGCTGATTGTTCTGCACCGAGCCGCTGATGACCTGAAGCACGCCGTCCTGTTCGAGCCGGTAGCTTGAAAGCGCATTCGCGCCCGCCTCCGCCACCAGCAGCACATCCCGTTTTGCGAAATTCATCCCAAACGGCCCTTCCCCGTTTGAGGGCGTGGACACCGGGTTTGACAGCGTTCCATTCGGGTTCACGCGGAATGTGACCAGGACGTTCACACCCCGAAGGCTCACTACGAGAAATTCGCCGTCAGGGCTGAACACGACACAGGCAGGTTGGACGGCGCTCGCGAGCACCTCCGCGCCCAGCGCAGCCTCGCATCTTTCGATACGAACGAGCTGGCCATCCTTTCCCAGCCGGAATCCCGCAAGGGTGGCCCTCGTCGATTCATCGCCCGCATTGAGCACATAGACGAGGTTCCCGCTTACCGCAACGCTGATTGGCATGACGCCGCCCGACGGCACAACACTCTCAAGCGTCATGCATCCTTGCTCTACGCGAAAGATCGAGACCGTGTTATTGCCGGCGTTGACCACGAGCAAAAAGCGCCCCCAGTGTGCCGACGCCAGCGAGCCCTGGGAGCCCAGGGGATCCACAATGGATTCGCCGGTGCCGCTTCCCCCGGTCTTCTCATTATCAGAAAAACTCAGCGCTCCACAGGGATCGCGAGTGAAGGCGCTCACGCTGTTGACCCTTCGATTCGACATGGCGAACGCCATGCCCGTCCGCTTCTCATAATCACAATGCATAGACGCATCCCCCAAATAATAATGACGTACCCAACGTCATACTATTCGACACTTTCTTCGGTGATACTGACAACCGCAAAAAAGGCCCTTCTCTAAAGAAGGGGGGCCCTTCTCAAAGAAGGGCTCAAGGCATCGAAAAACCCTATGGTTTTTTCGATGCGAAGGGGAAGCCCTGCGTGCGCCTGAAATCCTCACGGATTTCCGAGCGGCGCACTGACCAAAGGTATAGATAGCGCCACCAATATGCGTACTGGTGGCGCTATCCCGTTCCCGGCGTACACGCCGCCGGGAATGATTGAAACCCCTACGGAGACTTTGTTGATGGTCTGGGCCCTTCTCAAAGAAGGGCTTTTAAAAAGGTATCAAATCGGGTCGAATCAGGGCGATGGCTTTATCCGATCAGGGC
>JAEZTD010000029.1 GCA_023443705.1 Bacillota bacterium
AAAGTGGGGTGAGCGATGGGATTTGAACCCACGATTTCCAGGGCCACAACCTGGCGCTCTAACCGCTGAACTACGCCCACCCCAATTCTATCCTGACCGGTAATGGCGCGCCCGAAGGGATTCGAACCCCTGACCCACGGCTTAGAAGGCCGTTGCTCTATCCAACTGAGCTACGGGCGCATACGATTGCTCGAAGGCTTCAGGCTAGCTTCATTCCCGCTGACGATTCATGATTATATCATGTCGAAAGCGCTTTGTCCATAGGTTAACCAAAATTTACAGGCAACCATTTGCGCTGCCCTCTGTAACCTCGTCACATCCGCATTAGAGTCGGGCATGGGCCACTTTCGCGGAACTCGATGATGGCATAGCGACCATCCATCAGCGCGCCGGGGTTGACCAAGACAGCGCCCTGGGCGGTATCAACCGCCGGAACGTGGGTGTGCCCGTAGAGGACAAGGGCGGCCTCCGCTTCCCTTGCGCGCAGCGCGAGCCGGAAGAGCGTGTGCTTGACCTTGTAATTGTGCCCGTGGGTCAGAAGCGTCCTGACGCCGGAAAAGACCTCGGTGCGCTCGCCGGGCAGTTCGCGGGATAGGTCGCAGTTGCCCGCCACCTGAAACAGCGCAAGGTTCGCCCCCTCCGCGATGCGCCGCGCGTCCCCCGCGCCGTCGCCCAGGTGTGCCAGCGCGTCCAGCCCTCGAAGATGCCCAATGACCTTTTCCACCATCGCGAGACCGCCGTGGCTGTCCGACACCACGCCGAGCCTAAACATCCTTTTCCAACGCCTCCATCAGCTTCGCGATCGCCCGTGCGCGGTGGGAGACGGCGTTCTTTTCATCCATGGTAGCTTCCGCGAAGGTCTTGTCAAAGTCATGGGAAAGAAACAGCGGGTCATAGCCGAAACCGCCCGCCCCGCGAGCTTCTCTCAGAATCTCGCCCTCGCAGGTGCCTCGCGCCACGATGGGCCGCTTGCCGGGCTGGCAAAGGGCCATCGAGCACACGTAGCGGGCGGTCCGGGGCACGGGCGCGTGTTCCAGCTCTTTCAACAGCAGGCGGTTGTTGGCCTCGTCGTCTCCGTGTACCCCGGCGTAGCGGGCGGAATAGACGCCCGGACGGCCGTTCAGCGCATCCACCTCGAGGCCCGAGTCATCCGCCACCGCCGCACAGCCGGAGCGCGCCATCAGCGCCTCCGCCTTGATGAGCGCATTCTGCTCGAAAGTCTCCCCCGTCTCCTCCACATCGGCGTCAAAGCCTGCCTCTTTCATGGACGAAACGTCAAACCGGTCGCCAAGCAGCAGCCGCATTTCCTTGAGCTTTCCAAAGTTCCCGGTGGCAATGAGAAGCCGCGGCTTCTTTTCGATCACAGAAGCAGCCTCGCCCAGCGCCGAAAGCTGTGCCGCCGCGAGGGCGCGGATGCCTCCCTCCCCCAGCAAGAGCAGCGCGTCCAGCCCAGCGCGGTCAAAGGGCGCGCCCTCCGCACCACCCTGAATCTCGACAAATCGGCCCGCGCCGTCCTTTGTCAGCGCCATGGCCAGGTTCATGTCCACCTCCGCCCGGCTGTCCTCGGTGTATTCAAGGTCGAGCATCGCCTGGCTGCCTACGATCCCGGCGCTGACCGCCGCGATCTGCGCCCGGATGGGCGAATCCATGATCTTTCCTGCGTCCATCAGCCGCTTTACCGCTATGCACAGCGCCACGAAGCCGCCGGTGATGGCCGCGGTACGCGTGCCGCCGTCCGCCTGAAGCACGTCGCAATCGATGGTGATGGTGCGCTCGCCGAGCCGTGTGAGGTCGCACCCGGCGCGAAGCGCCCGGCCGATCAGCCGGGAGATCTCCACCGATCGGCCGTCCTTTTTGACGCCGTCGCGGGGTTTTCGGGACGGGGTCGCGCCGGGCAGCATGGCGTATTCGGCGGTCAGCCAGCCCTGCCCCTTCCCCTTTAGAAATGGCGGTACGCCCTCTTCCACCGAAGCGGTGCATAAAACGCGGGTTCGGCCGCATGAAATCAGCGCCGAACCCGCCGCCATTTGGGTAAAACCCGGTATGATTTCAACTGCTCGCAGTTCGTTATCCTTGCGGTCATTGGTACGCATGGGGCTTACTCCTCCGGTTCCAGAATGGCGTCCGACTGGGTGCGGATGGTCTCCTCCGCGACGACGTCGGCGTCGTTGACAAATGTGGTGATCGAGAGCGTCGCGCGTCCGGGATCGTAGGGCTGGCCCTCCACCTGAAGCCGGACTTCCTTCACGCCGTCGAACTGTCGGGCGGTCAGAACCAGCGCGCGGAGCGCCGCGCGACCGCCGTCGGAATTCTCGGCAATCTTGATGAACTCGCTGGTGAAGTTGATGGTGGCCACGCCGTTCTCTACCTTGACGCCGATCAGGCCGCAGCCCGGCGGCAGCGCGCCCTCCAGCGGGCTCTGGGCGCTGGGGCCCTTCGCCAGCTCCAGCATGGCGGTTTCAATGTCGCCGGCGCCGTAGACCATCCGCGTCACCGGTACGAGCAGCGCGCTGTTCTCACCGGGGAAGTAGAGCTGCACCGTCTTTGCGGCCTCCATCGGAATGCCCTCGGCGGAACTTTCGAGGTTCAGGACGCCCCGCTCAAAGGGGGACTCGATGCTGGTTCCGTTCGTCAGCTTCGCGATATGCTCGCCGCCGACTGAGATGCTTACCTTTTTGACCGTCGGGAACTCCGTCAGCGTCTGTACCACCGCCGCCACCATGTTGGCCTCC
>JAEZTD010000020.1 GCA_023443705.1 Bacillota bacterium
GGTGTACTCCGCGCCTGAATCCGTGCGCGCGCTCGATGAGGAAGCGCCCACCGGCGGCTGCTCGAATCCCTACGGC
This sequence comes from Bacillota bacterium, assembly GCA_023443705.1. Lineage (GTDB taxonomy): Bacteria > Bacillota > Clostridia > Christensenellales > Aristaeellaceae > JAEZHK01. The sequence goes on from JAEZTD010000020.1 coordinate 77, forward strand.
TGGACGAAGTTCATGATCGAGCAGATGCTCAGAAGCCTTGCCGTCGCCGACGGCGAGTGGTCGATCGCCCTGCTGCGCTACTTCAACCCCGTCGGCGCCCATGAAAGCGGACGAATCGGCGAAGACCCCAGCGGCATCCCGAATAACCTGATCCCGCGCCTCATGCAGGGGCTGACCGGAAAGCTCCCCGGCATTACCGTCTTCGGGCGCGACTGGCCGACCTTCGACGGAACCTGTATCCGCGACTACATCCATGTGGTCGACCTGGCCAAAGGGCACATCGCTGCGCTTTCGTATCTTGAGAAGATGCATGGCGCGGAGGCGATCAATCTGGGCACCGGGGAAGGTTACAGCGTGCTTCAGATTCTTGAAGCGTTTGGACGAGCCAACGGCCTCAAGATCGATTACGATTTCGGACCACGCCGCTCCGGCGACGTTGCGGGCTTCTTCGCCAACCCCAGCAAAGCCGAGCGGCTTCTCTCCTGGCGGGCCGAAAAAACGCTGGAGGAGATGTGCCGCGACGCCTGGCGCTGGCAGACAATGAACCCGAACGGGTACGACGCGTGAAAAAACTCCTGCTGCTGGCGGTGGCGGCGCTATTACTCACGGGGTGCCGGGCAGCGCCCGCGGAGACCGCCCAGATCCTTTTCATCAACGTGGGCAAGGGTGATGCGATTCTCGCCACGGCGGGCGATAAGCACTACCTCGTCGACGCGGGGCCGCTGAGCGCCTGGGGACGCGTGGAGACCGCACTTCGTCACCATGGCGTTACGAAGCTCGAAGGCGTCTTTTTAACCCACAGCGACAAGGATCACGCGGGCGGGCTGATGCCACTGGCGAAGAGCGATGTGGAAATTTCCACATGGTACGCGTCCGCCCTGTACAGCCTGGACGACGGCAAAGCGCATTTCGCGGCGGAGGCCGCCGCAGTGCGCGGGCAACAGGTCGTCTACCTATCGGCGGGCGATTCGGCGGGGCCTTTTGCCGTGCTGGGTCCTGTTGCGCCCGCCAAGGACGAGGACGACAATTCGCTGGTTCTGATGCTGGAGTCCTTCCGAGGCCGCGCGCTTCTGACGGGCGACATGAAGCTGGACGGGGAAGAGGCGCTGCTTCGAAGCGGCCGATCGCTGCAGTGCGACGTGCTCAAGCTCGGTCACCACGGAAACAGCGACGCCACCAGTGATCTGTTGATCGAACGGGCGAACCCCAGGCTGGCGGTGGTTTCCACGGACTCCGGCGAGCGGCCAGAATTGCCCGATCAGCGCGTGGTCAAACTACTGGAAAGCCGGGAAATCCCGCTCTTCACAACCTGGAAATCGGGCGGCGGCGTGCTCGTAACGCTTGACGGTGAGAACACCCGCGCCGAACTCGTTTCCTGGGACAGCGCCGCATAAGCCCAACGCCCGGAAAATTTGCGTGGAAGCACTGTTTCCCCTTTAAAAAAGCCATAAATTGGGTTATAATGTGTCAAAAGATACGTAAGGGGTGTGGGGCATGGCGTACTTTGATCAATCGGACGTTGAAAAGAATCGAGTGCTGGGCGGTCTCGGATACCTGATCTTTTTTCTGCCGTTTATCACCTGCCCGGATTCCCGCTTCGGCAAGGCCTGCGCCAATCAAGGGCTGATCGCGCTGATCGCTTCGTTCGTGATTCGTCTGGCTTTCTGGCTGTTGGAACTGATTCTGGGCTGGATTCCGGTGGTGAACTGGATCGTAGGGATCGCCGGCACCGTGTGCAACATCGGCTTTGCGATCCTCTGGCTCTACTACGGCATTCTGGCCTTTTCCAAGGGCGATTTCAGGCCGCTGCCCTACATCGGCTCCTACGAACTCATCAAGTAATCAAAGCGCAACAAAAGCCGCTTCGAAGGAGCGACTTCAAAGCATCAAAAAATCCTGTGGTTTTTTTGATGTGAAAAGGAAGTCCTTCGTGCGCCTGAAATCCTCACGCCGCCGGGAACGATTGAAACCCTATGGAGACTTTGTTGATGGTCCGAAGCCGCTTCGAAAGGAGCGGCTTTTGTCATTTAAAATTTGGCGTTAAAGGCGTTCGGCACCCCAGCGGGCGGTGATTTCGGACAGACCTGCGCCCTCCACCAACGCCACGCCGGCATAGGCTTCCAGCGCCGCATCCAGCGCCTCCGCGCTGTCAGCACGGAAGGCCAGGGGCGCCTTGGTCATGGTCTGTGCCGTCTCGACACTCGCCCGCGCCTCATCCGGCGATAGGCCGCCCAACGCGATCAGCGGCACGGCGTCCGGCTCCAGGTCGTACAGATCCTCGAGATCGGAAACCTCCTCCAGCGCCTCGGCGGCCTCCGCCGCGGGTAGGAAGGTTCGGCTCGAGCAAATCCGCTTTACGCCGTCCCAGGCCGGCGCGGGGGCGTGCGCGCCGTCGATCAGCGCCCGCATTTTCCCGATGTGCTCAGGCGTGGTGCCGCAGCAGCCGCCGATGGCGGATGCGCCCGCGGAGAGGATCTCCGCCATGTGCGGAAGCATCGCCTCCGGCCCGAAGGGGAACACGGCGCGGCCCTCCGGCCCAACGGAAGGAAGCCCCGCGTTGGGCTGCACCGCCATGGGGATGGGCGACACCGCGCGCATCGCGCGAAGGGGCCGAAGCATCTCCTGCGGCCCGCCGGAGCAGTTGATGCCCGCCGCCGCGGCGCCGAGCGCCGCGCAAATCAGCGCCGCGCACTCCGGCGCGCCGCCGGTCAGCGTGCGGGCGTTTTGTGAATACGTGGAGGAGGCGACCACCGGAAGACCCGTCTCCCTGGCCGCGATGAGCGCGCAGCGCATCTCGGCCAGATCCGTCTGCGTCTCGATGACGATCAGGTCTGCGCCCGCCTCCGCGCCCGCCTTGCAGAACGCGCGAAGGGAAGACATCATCCGGTCAAAGCTGACGTCGCCCACCGGCGCGAGAAAGCGGCCGCTGGGGCCGAGATCGAGCGCCACAAAGGGTGCTCCGGCGGCGCGGGCGTTTTTGACCGCGGCGACGGCGATTTCGGCGGAGTGGGACGCGTGGCCCGAGCGCTCCAGTTTCATGGGCGTCGCGCCGAAGGTGTTGGTCAGAATCACGTCGGCTCCGGCGCGGACATAGGCTTCATGGATGCCGCGGATCAGCTCCGGCCGGTCCACGCTGAGGAGGTCCGGACAGTCGGTTTCAACGTCCATCAGACCCAGAAGCGCGCCCATGCTGCCATCAAAGAGCAGGACACGCTTTTCAAGCGCTTGCCTAAAATCTTCCATATTTGCCCTCCAAAAGTGACATTCAACCAAATTATAACACGCAAGCCACACTGTCTCAAGTTCATTTTACGTTTAGCCATTGCAACCGAACGTCAGTTGTGGTAAAATTATTTGGCTATGGCCGCTTGAGGCGGCGAGATTGGGGAGGTCTAACTTTCATGAGCAGCAAGTTCGAGAAAATTTCGTCCAATCAGGTGAAGATCGATTTCACCGTCGAGCCCGAAACCTTCGAGAAGGGTATGGAGAGCGCGTACCGCAAGCTGGCAAAGCGCATCAACATCCCCGGATTCCGCAAGGGGCACGCACCCCGGAAGGTCATCGAGCTGCACTACGGCGAGTCCATCTTCTACGAGGACGCTTTCGATGCGATTTTTCCGGAGATCTACGAGGCGGCCGTGCGCGAGCACGGGATTTCGCCAGTAGATCAGCCGAAAATTGATATCGGCGAGATCGGCGGCGGCAAAACGCTGACCTTTACCGCCACTGTGTACGTAAAGCCGGAGGTCACCCTGGGCGCCTACAAGGGCGTGACGGCCAAGAAGGCTGAGATCAGCGTGACCGAGGACGACGTGAACGCCGAAATCGAGCGCGCCCGCGAGCGCGTGGCCCGCTTCATCGACGTGACCGACCGCACCGTCAAGCTGGACGACCAGGTCAACATCGACTACGCCGGTTTTGTAGGGGACGAGCAGTTTGAGGGCGGCACCGCCCAGGGACAGACGCTTGTGATCGGCTCCGGCAGCTTCATTCCCGGCTTCGAGGAAGGCCTTGTTGGCGCGAAAACCGGCGACGAGGTGGACGTGAACGTCACCTTCCCGGAGGAATACCACGCGGAGAACCTGAAAGGCAAGGCCGCGGTATTCCACGTCAAGGTCAATTCGATCCAGCAGAAGGAGCTCCCGGCGCTGGACGACGAGTTTGCCAAGGACGTCTCGGAGTTTGACTCCTTCGCCGCCTATAAGGACGACGTCCGCGCCAAGCTGGTGAAGAGCGCCGAAGAGCGCGCCGACGCCGAGTTTGAGAATGAGGTTGTCGAAGCGGTGGTCGAAAACGCCGAGGCGGACATCCCCGAGGCCATGGTCGAGAGCCAGATCGACTCGATGCTCCGCGACATGGAACTGCGCATGATGTACCAGGGGATGCGGATGGCCGACTTCCTGAAGTACACTGGCCAGACCATCGAAGGCATGCGCGATTCCCAGCACGACGAGGCGGAGAAGCGCGTCAAGACCCAGTTGGTGCTGGAAGCGATTCGCAAGGCCGAAGGCATTGAAGCATCCGAAGACGACGTGAAGGTGCAGATCGAAAAGTACGCCGCCCAAACCGGCAAGGGCGTGGAAGATTTCGAGAAGACGCTGTCGGAGAGCGACAAAAACTACTTCTCTAATGTCGCCGCGATGGAAAAGACTGTCGAATTGATCAAAACCAGCGCCGTCAGCGATTGACGCGCTTCCCTCGGGGGTATAATGCTCCGAGTCGGCTTATAAAAATGAACGGCGGCTCAGCCGCACAGGAGGTGCCACGCATATGAACCTTATCCCGTATGTCATTGAGCAAACCAACAGAGGAGAGCGTTCCTACGACATCTATTCCAGGCTTCTTAAGGATCGCATCGTGTTTCTCGGAGGCGAGGTCGACGACGACGCCGCGAACATCATCGTGGCACAGATGCTCTTCCTTGAGATGGAGGACCCGGACGCCGATATCATGCTCTACATCAACAGCCCCGGCGGCTCGGTGACGGCCGGTCTTGCCATCTACGACACCATGAAGTACCTCAAGTGCGAGGTTTCCACCCTTTGTGTTGGCATGGCCGCGTCTATGGGCGCGTTTCTGCTGGCTGCGGGCGCAAAGGGCAAGCGCAAGGCGCTGCCCAACGCCGAAATTATGATCCATCAGCCCTCGGGCGGTGCGCGCGGTCAGGCGACGGACATTCAGATCCACGCCGAGCAGATCCTGCGCATCAAGAAAAAGCTCAACGAGGAACTGGCCAAGAACACCGGCAAGCCCCTCGAGCAGGTAGAAAAGGATGTCGAACGCGATTATTTCCTCACCGCTCAGGATGCGAAGGAATACGGTTTGATTGACGAGATCTTCCAGCCCCGGCGCTGACCCCGCACGCACAACATGGCGCGCCAGCGCCTACGCAAAGGAGCAATCATGGCAAAACAGCAGGATGATTTTCTCAACAACAAGACCGTCAAGTGCTCGTTCTGCGGAAAGACGCACGATCAGGTGCGGCGCATCGTCGCCGGGCCGGGCGTGTACATCTGCGACGAGTGCGTGCTCCTGTGCCAGGAGATCGTGGCCGACGATGTCGACATGATCTCTGAACGCGGCGCGATGACGCTCAAAAAGCCTTCCGAAATCAAGGAAGTGCTCGACCAGTATGTGGTCGGACAGGACTACGCCAAGAAGGCACTGTCCGTCGCGGTCTACAACCACTACAAGCGCATCAGCCATCCCGCCCGCAAGGGCGATGTGGAACTGCAAAAGTCCAACGTCGTGATGCTCGGCCCCACCGGCTGTGGCAAGACCTATCTCGCGCAGACGCTGGCCAAGATCCTGAACGTCCCGTTCGCCATCGGCGATGCCACCAGCCTCACCGAGGCCGGCTACGTGGGCGAGGACGTGGAGAACATCCTGCTCAGGCTGATCCAGAACGCGGACTACGATATTGAACTTGCGCAGCGCGGCATCATCTATATCGACGAGATCGACAAGATCGCGAGGAAGAGCGAAAACCCTTCCATCACCCGCGATGTCAGCGGCGAGGGCGTGCAGCAAGCGCTTCTCAAGATTCTCGAGGGCACGGTGGCCAGCGTGCCGCCCCAGGGCGGGCGCAAGCACCCCCATCAGGACTTTTTGCAGATCGACACCACCAACATCCTGTTCATCTGCGGCGGCGCGTTTGACGGGTTGGACAAGATCGTGGCCAACCGCGTCGGCAAAAAGGTGATGGGTTTCGGCGCCGACATCAAGAGCAAGTCCGGCGAGAACAGCGAAGAGGTCATGGGGCAGGTACGCCCTGAAGACCTCATCAAGTTCGGCCTGATTCCGGAATTCGTCGGCAGGCTGCCGGTCGTCGTAACCCTCACGCAGCTGGACGAAGATGCGCTCATCAAGATCCTCACCGAGCCCAGGAACGCGCTGGTCAAACAGTATCAGCGGCTTCTTGAGATGGACGGCGTCGAGCTGTCGTTCACCGACGAGGCGCTTCGCGCGATCGCAAACCTTGCGCTCAAGCGCAAGAGCGGCGCCCGCGGCCTTCGCGCTATCATCGAGGGTGTGATGCTGGACACCATGTACGACCTGCCCGGCAAGGATACGGTGCGCAAGTGCATCATTACGGAAGAAGCCGTCTTAAAGGGCAACTACCCCGACCTGATCGAGGGCGAGCCCCTTCCCGCGCCGCAAAAACGCAGGCAGTTTCAGTCGAGCCCCAAGGCAGCCCGCACAGAACCGAACGTCTCCTGACGGCCAATTCCGTAAAAACTGATTTTTTCCCGGCATCCCTTCCCATACTAAGCGTGGGAGGGGATGCTTTTGTTATCCGTCGTACTGCTGCTGATCCAGTTGACCGTGACCGTCATCGTCGGGATATATTTCTACCGCCAGTTGAAGGGCCAGCCCAGGGCCGACGGAAGCGCGCCGCACGCAAGCGCAGGGCATCGGGAGATGGACAAGCTGGGAAGGCTCCGGCGCATCAGCCTGACACAGCCGCTCTCGGAGCAGGTGCGCCCCAAGAATTTTTCCGACATCGTGGGACAGGAAGAGGGCATCCGCGCGCTGAAGGCGGTACTGTGTTCGCCCAATCCGCAGCACGTACTGATCTACGGGCCGCCGGGCGTCGGGAAAACCTGCGCCGCGCGACTGGTGCTTGAGGAGGCGCGTAAGACCGAGGGTACGCCCTTTGCCGCCGAAGCGCCGTTTATTGAGATGGACGCCACTTGTGTCCGGTTTGACGAGCGCGCCATCGCCGACCCGTTGATCGGAAGCGTACACGATCCGATCTACCAGGGCGCCGGGCAGCTGGGCATCAACGGTGTGCCGCAGCCCAAGGAAGGTGCGGTGACCCGCGCGCACGGCGGCGTGTTGTTTCTGGACGAGATCGGGGAGCTCCATCCGGTGCAGATGAACAAGCTCTTGAAAGTTCTTGAAGACAGGCTGGTACGCTTTGAATCCGCGTACTACAACCCCGACGACCGGGGGACGCCGCGCTACATCCACGAGATATTCAAAAATGGCCTTCCGGCGGATTTTCGGCTGGTGGGGGCGACCACCCGCTCCCCGGAGGATCTGCCTCAGGCGCTTCGGTCCCGCTGCATGGAAGTGTTCTTCCGGCCGCTTGAGCAGGATGAGTTGGCGGGAATCGCCACCGGTGCGGCAAAAAAAGCGTGCTTTGTGCTGAAAGCGGAGGATGCAAAGCTCGTGGGCCTGTACGCGGCGAGCGGTCGGGATGCGGTGAACATTGTGCAGATGGCGTCGGGCATCGCGCGTCAGGAAGGCCGCCGCGTCATCGAACGCCGGGACATCGAATGGGTGGCCGAAAGCGGCCACTACACACCCCACATCGAGCCGCGGCCCCACCGCGACCCCGTCCCGGGACGCGTCAACGGACTGGCGGTGCACGGCGCACATCAGGGGGCGGTGATGGAGATCGAAGCCATCGCGGTGCCGGGAACCGGCCGCGTCAACGTGACGGGCATCGTCGAGGAAGAGGATATCGGCGACGGCCGCGGACACACCATGCGCAGGCGCTCCATGGCCCGCGCCGCGGCTGAAAACGCGATGACCTGCCTGCGCGCCCGTGGACACGATGTGGATCGGTACGATGTGCACATCAACTTCCCCGGCGGCGTGCCGGTAGACGGACCATCCGCAGGCGTGGCGATGGCGGTGGCGGTGGCCTCGGCCATCGATGGCGCGCCGGTGGCCTGCGACGTGGCGCTGACGGGCGAGCTGTCTGTGTACGGCAAGGCGCTGCCGGTGGGCGGCGTGTCGCAGAAGATCGACGCGGCGGTCAAGGCCGGGCTAAAGCGCGTTCTGATCCCGGAAGAGAATTACCAGGCGCGCTACGCGGAAAAACCAATTCAGGTCATCGCCATTGACTCGCTGGACCAGGCGCTGTCGCTCGCGCTCGGGAATCTCGCCGGGTGCGCCGCGCCCCGCGCCGGTGCGCAGGTTCTGGCGGCGGAGGAAGCCTAGATCAAAGGACGCCCAAGAGTAATTTGACAGCAAAGCGCCAGAGCGGGCAGAAACCCGCTCTGGCGCTTAACATGGAACGGTCAGCGCACGACGCCGATTCTCGTATGGGGTACCTTTTTTGACAGGAGCGCGCTGATGCCGTGGCGCGCGTGGCCGATGATGACCGTTGCGCCCTTGAGCGCGGGCCGGATGGCAAACTCCAGCTTTGCGCGCGCGCCGTTCGCGCCCGCGCGGCTTGCGCCTTCGCAGCTCCTTTGAAGGATGCGAATCTTTTCAACGAGCGCCTCCGGGGATTTGGCAAGCACATCGGTCACTAGCGTGGAAGGATCCGAAGCGTCCCGATAGATACCTTCGGTAGAGGACAGAATGACCAGGTATTTTGCGCCCACCAACTCGCAGATGACCGCCGCGGTCTCGTCGTTGTCGACGCATTCCACCACATGCTCATGCTCCAGTTTGAGCGAGTTCAATTCCATCTTGAGGATTTCGTCGTCGGAGACCGGGTCGTTGTAGTTTATGATGGGGATTGCGTTTTGCTCCGCCGCGCGCATGAGAAGCCTGCGGATGTTTTCACGCTTTGCTTCGTCATTGAAGTGCTGATGCTCCACCAGAAGTTGCCGAATCGAGTATTCGGGCCGGGAAAACATGCGATAGTTCTCCATCAGGATGATCTGCCCCTGGGCACAGTAGTCCATCTTGACCTGCTGGCGGTCACCGTATAGCTCCCGGCCTGCGCGCTTCATAAAGTCAACCCGGCCGATTTCAGCCGCGCCGCTGGTCACAAACACCATGCCGGGTTCAAGCTCCGACGCGACCCGGGATATGATGTTGTAGTCAATGTCATTTTCTTCCTTGCGGATCATTGCCATCGAGCCGATTTTTCCGACGATTTCGATTGCCATATGCGTACACACTCCGTTTCAATGGCCATTATACCATTTCTGCGCCCGCATGAAAAGCTGTCGCGCGAGGCAAAATGATGCGGGAAATAAGTCAAAGGAGGGATGAGACATGAGCCACAAGCACCCCAATGCCGACATCCGCTGCAACGTGTCCAGCTGCACGCACCATTGCATGGGCGAGGATTTCTGCTCGCTTAGATCGATCAAGGTTGAGGCGTGCCGCGACACGTGCACCGGAAAGCCGGAGGACGAGAGCATGTGCGGCAGCTACGAACACCAGTAATTAGGTGTCAAAGAGGCCTTCCAGTGCCTGGTCGATCACTTCCCAGGAAAACCCACGCCGCGCGAGCGCCTGCGAGAGCTTGGCCCGCGCGGTGCGCTTTTCAAGCCTTTCGTACCTCGGGCGCATCTTTGCCGCAAGTTTTTTGGCGGAAACGAGCTGATTTTCGTCGGAAACCCCTTCCAGCGCGGATTCGATGTCCTCGTCGCCGACGCCCTTTGCCCGGAGCTTTTGCTTCAGCGCGTTTTTCGATCGTCCACTCGCCACGCCGGCCTGGGTCAGGCGCTCCGCAATGGCGGCGTCGTCGATCAGGCGAGCCCGTTTAAGGCGGCCGACGGCGCTTTCCACCGGGCCGGGCAGGAAACCTCGGTCCAGCAGATGGCGCGTCAACGCCCTTTCGGTCTTCGCGGCGCGGTCCAGCGCTGAGAGCGCCGCTTCGTAGGCGAGTGGTTCCTGCGAAAGGGCCATCGCTTCCAGATACGCATCTTCATCGATGAAATCGCCTTCCTTGATCGGACGATGCTCAAATGCGGCACGATTGATGCGTGTGAAAAGGCGGCCATCCGTATAAACAAGGTAAACGGGCCCTCTTTTCTCGATGGCCGTTACGGTGGACATGGAAAAAATCACCTCGGTTCCCGGCACGCGATGCCGGGCAGAATAGGGGCGATCCAGTGAAAAAGGGGAGGGAAACGGTATGGCGAATCAAGGGGGCACGGCGATTCAAACCAAGAGTCTGACCATTCTCGAAGATCAGATGCAGCATGAGTTTCTCGCCTGCAAAAAGGCGGAACAGTATGCCAAGACGCTGACCAATCCGTCGCTTCAGACGGTGGCCAACGACCTGGCGATGAAGCATCGAACGCACTTTGACCGACTGTTCAACTACCTGAACAGCCACGCATAAGGAGGCGAGCTTTCAGATGAATCAGAATCCGCAGAACGCCGTGCTGAGCGAACAGGACATCATGGAAGACCTGCTGACGCAGGAGAAGTACTTGATCTCGTCCTACTCCACATTCCTTCCCGAAGCCACCTGCCCGCAGCTTCGGCAAGTGCTGACCGACAATTTCAACGAGTGTGCAACCAGTCAGTACAACGTTTTTGATCGGATGAACCAGATGGGCTGGTACCAGACCAAAAACGCGCCCGCGCCGGAAATTCAGGCCGCAAGGCAGAAGTTCCAGCAGATGAAGTCGCAGATGGGCTGACGCCGGATCCCCCGTGCGCGAAACGCTGACGCGATTCGCCGCAGACGCCGGAAAGCATATGGCTTTCCGGCGCTCTTTTATTCTTGTATGGCAGCCGGCAGCGGCGCCGTTTTGCTCAGTAACCCTGTCCCGCCTTGTTTTTTAGCATCGACTGCTTGAGCATCCAAAGCCCGTCCGACAAGTCTACCTTGTAGATGTGGGGGTTGAGGTTTCGCTTGTACTGATCCCAGAAGGTATCCATCTCCTGGAAATGGTAGGCCTGAATGTCCTTGAGGGCGGGCGATTGGTACACCTGCTTGCCACCCTTGAAAATTGGCACCTGTAGCGACCGGATCGAGTAGTCGGTAAGTGTCATCGTCTTCCAGGTATCCACCGGGTGGAAGATGGTGAGGGGCTCCGCCTCGTTAAAGACCTCGCTTTCCAGCGCGATCAGGTCGGCGAGGGCTTTGTGGGTATTCTTGTCATACAGACGCAACAGCTTTTTGACGCCGGGGTTCGTCACCTTGGCGGGATTTTCGCTGATCTTGATCTTGGGGACCATGACACCGTTTTCCATGCGTGCGCTCAGCTTGTACACGCCGCCAAGCGCCGGGCAGTCCATGCTGGTGATGAGCTTGGTGCCCACGCCCCAAATGTCGATCTTCGCACCCTGCAAGAGAAGGTCCCGGATTAGCGTCTCGTCCAGATCGCCGGATGCGCATATCTTCGCTTTGGGGAAGCCCGCATCGTCCATCATCTTCCGGGCTTCGCGGGTGAGGTAGGCGAGGTCGCCGGAGTCCAGCCGTATACCGGCGGGCTCATGGCCCTCGGCGCGCAGCTCGCGGAACACCTTGATGGCGTTGGGTACGCCGCTTTTGAGGGTGTCGTAGGTGTCCACCAGGAGCAGGCACGCGTCCGGAAAGCACCTCGCGTAGGCTTGGAAGGCCTCAAGTTCGGTGGGGAAGCTCATCACCCAGCTGTGGGCGTGGGTGCCACGAATCGGGATGCCAAACATCTGGCCGGCCAGCACGTTGCTGGTGGCGTCCGCGCCGCCGATGACCGATGCCCGCGCGCCGTAGAGCCCCGCGTCCGGTCCCTGGGCGCGGAGAAGGCCGAACTCCAGAATGCTGCCGCCCTGGGCGGCCTGCACGACGCGGCTGGTCTTCGTGGCGATCAGCGTCTGATGGTTGATGATGTTGAGCAGCGCCGTTTCGATCAGCTGAGCCTCAAAGATCGGTGCGGTCACACGCACCAGCGGTTCGCCGGGAAATACGATTGTGCCCTCCGGCACCGCGTCGATGTCGCCGGTGAAGTGAAAGGCCTGAAGCGCCTCCAGAAAACCCTCGTCAAAGAGGTTGAGAGCGCGTAAATAGGCGACGGCCTCGTCGTCAAAGCGGAGATTGTTTACATAATCGATGAGCTGTTCGACGCCCGCCATGATGGCATAATTCATGCTCTCGCAGGGTTTTCTGTAGAACATGTCGAACACGGCGACATCGTTTTTCATGCCGCTTTTCCAGTAGCCGTACATCATGGTCAGTTGGTAGAGGTCGGTAAGCATGGTAAGGTTGCGCATGGGTCAATCCTCCTTCATCCGTTTCGCGCCCCTTCGGATGAACAAGAGGAGGAGCGCACAAACCACAAAAAGCGCAAGACTCAGCGCCTGGGATACCCGCACCGCGCCCCAGTAGAGGCTGTCGGTGCGCAGGCCTTCGACGATCATCCGCTCAAAAGTGTAGAGCGTTACGTACCACAAAAAGCCTTCGCCCGGGCGGCGGAAGAAATTTTTCTTTTCCGCGATCAGGAGAAACGCGACGATCAGAAAACACCAGGTGGATTCATAGAAAAACGTGGCCGCGAACCAACCGGCCTGATCCTCGATCCAGACCGCGGCGGGAAAGAACTGAAAGGACAGGTTTGTGATCGGAATGCCGTAGGCTTCCTGGTTAAAAAAATTGCCCCAGCGACCGATCGCCTGTCCGGCGGCGATGGCTGGCGCGGCCAAGTCGCAGAGCGTCTGAAACCGTATTTTCTTGACCCTCGCATAGATAATCCCGGTCAGAAATCCCCCGATCAAGCTGCCGTAGATGGCCATGCCACCGCCTCGGAGGTTGACGACAGACCAGAGATCGTCTTTGAAATGGTCCCAGGTGAACGCCACATAATAGAGTCGCCCGAAGACAATTGCCGCCGGGACGACCCAAAGTGCCAGATTGACCGAGGTATCCCGCGGCAGGCCGTAGCGCTTCTCGCGCAGCGTCGTAAGAAGTAGGCCGGCCAGTACCCCAAGCATGATCATTAGCCCATACCAGTAAACCGGTATACCAAAAAGCAGAAAGGCCATCCGGCCAACATGCGGCATGCTGATCCCTCCAGGCAATTTCATCTAATTATAATCATTTTGCCCGGAGCCTGTCAACAGAAACAGTTGCATCAAAAAAGAAAATTCGGTATAATGAATGATTGTTAAGAACCCAGTCAGGCTCTTTTTTGCCTGATATATGGAAAGGGCTTTCGGATGCGCAGAATACGGGTGACCGGACGGTTTTACGTGTTCCTGGTTCTGATTGGAATCGGGGTCTATTTCGTCATCCGCGAACTGGCGCCGCTGGGCACCTCGGAGGCC
>JAEZTD010000080.1 GCA_023443705.1 Bacillota bacterium
CCTCTACTTCTACCCGAAGGACAACACCTCCGCCTGTACCAGCCAGGCCATGGCGATGAACGAACGGCTGGAGGGCATCCGGGCGTTGGGCGCGGAGGTCGTCGGCATCAGCCGGGACACCGTCCGCTCCCACACGAAGTTCGCCGCCGGCCTGGGGCTGAACTTTCCCATCCTCGCAGACCCGGAATACCAGGCGCTGAACGCCTACGGTGTTTTTCGTGAAAAAAAGATGTACGGAAAGCCTGTGATGGGCGTGGTGCGCTCCGTGTTCATCATCGACGGGAATGGCACGATCGAAAGGGTTTTTGAAAAGGTCAACGCGGTCAAGAGCGCGGACGACGTGGTCGCCTATCTTTCCGGCGAGGACGCATAATATCGTCGCTTCGGGGAAAACTTGGGGCGAGGTGAGTCCCTTGGCGAAGCAAGGCATGAAGCGCATCGATCCTCGGAACCCCAAACGCACCCAGATGAACCATTGGCAGAACCTTCCGAAGAACGACCAGACGCCGGTGCCCGAGCACCGGGGCAAAAAGCCGGATGACCCGCCCAAGTGACCTCCAATCAGGCAGTCTCGTATGCGACCGAAAGAACCGGCGCGGCGTCCTTTGGGCGCCGCGCCGGTTCGTTGAAATCTGGCTGCTGAATCAGGCCGCTTCAACCTCGGCCATCTTCTGCGTGATAACGTTTTTCCAATCGTCATAGCTCATGGAGCCAACGATCGCCTTGCCGACGATCTGCCCGTTCTGATCCATGAAGAAGCTGGTGGGATAGCCGGTGATGTAGGCGATCATCTTATTGTTTAAGATATCGTCCGGCACCACGTTCACATAGGGCGCCCCGGACTTTTCGAGAATCTCCTTGCCGAGTTCCACGTTCTTGTCGTAGAGCGCGCCCTTCCAGCCCGCGTCGCCCAGAATGCCCAGAATTTGAAAATCGTCGATCTCGTCGTCCAGCTTCGCAAGATGCGGAATTTCCGCAATGCACGGAGAACAATAGGTCGCCCACACATTGACCATCGTCAGCTTGCTCTTGGCGAAGATGTTGCTGTCCACGGCGTTTCCGTCGAGGTCAACGGTTGAAAACGCGCCGATGATGGTTTCCATGGGCGCTGCGGACGCCTCCGGCGCGGCTTCCTCCGGGGCTTGGGCGGCTTCCGTCGCAGGGGTTTCCGTGGGCTCCGCAACCGGCGCGGTCTCCGCAACCACCACGATGGCCGTCAGCACAAGCGCCGCGACCAGCAAAATTAGGGGTAATTTTTTCATGCTTCTTCCGCCTCTCCTACGCTTTACTTCGGTTATACCCGTCACAGAAGGTTCCCAAACACGGCGTACTGCATGACGCAGTAGACCGTTCCGGCGGCGCAGATGGCATAGGCGGCCCCCTCGCGCCAGCGGCCTCTCGTCAGGACGGCGAGCATCGGGTACAGCGCGTACATCGCCATCAGGTACCTCGGCGCAGACAAAAGCCATGTGGGCGAGAAGGACACCCATGCATAGACCAGTGCATATGCGCCGTCGGCGGGATGCGCGCGCCGCCATGTAGCAAGCATCGCTGCAAACGCTATGACGATTGAAAAGAGCTGCGGGATCCATATGCCCTGCCGCGCGGGGATGCTCCCGTAGTGGAACGCATTTTCAATCGTGTACTGGAGCGTGTTCCATACACTGCCCATCGTCTGGCTCCAGTGCTCGCGCTGGTAGATCAGAAACTGAAAGGGGTTTCCGGTCACCTGAAGGTTCAGAAGCAAATACGCGCCAAAGCCCAGCGCGATCAAAGACACCTGCGCCACCCGGGCGAACACCCGGGCGGGCCTCGGCCTTCCGTCGCCCGCTTCCAGGCGCAACGCCTCGTAAAACACTGGGATCGCGGTAATCAACCCCTGGATGCGCGATGCGCTGGCCAGCGCCCCGATCAGAATCGCCAGCCAGATGCGGTCCCGGCGCGCGGCCAACACGGCAAGGAGCGTCAGCATCAGAAACATTGATTCGCTGTACGGAACGGACAGGTAAAGCGACGTTGGAAAAAGGAGGAGCAAGCGCACCGCGCGACGGGCTCCGCGGTCTCCGTACTGCGCGCGGGCGAGCTCATAGAGCGCCCAGCAGGCGGTTATCAGAAAGGCATTGGACAAAAACAAGGCGGCCAGCACGGTATGGCCAAAGAACAGCGGCCGCAGGACGCGCACCGCCAGCGGAAAAAGCGGGTAGAAGACGATGTGAAAGCGGGGGTCGCCCTCGTTGACATACCAGTTTTCCGCCAAACCCAGGTAGTGGTTGGCGTCCCAGCGCACCCAATAGGCACCGGGATTCGCGAGATACGCCTCGATCTGCCCTGTCGCGGCGGAGCCGATGAGCGCGATGAGATACAAAAAAAGGCGCGACAGAACGACCCACAGCGCGATCCAACCCAGAAGCTTCGCGCCGTGAAGCCCACGCGCGCGCCGTGCCGCGGGTTCAGATATGCCTTGAAAAGCCGGAAAAAAATACCTGAAAAGATAGGCAATAAGAAGCGCGACCGCCGCGCGCGTCGTCACGGCGGGCAGCGTTAACGCGAGAAATTTTTCGAAAACGTCCATGATCAGTCCATCCACTCGGGTTTCAGCAGTAGTTTCAGCGGCAACGCCGGAATCTCCAATGCCAGGGAATTCAGCACCCGGGCCTCACCGGCCGCAGCGACCACCGGAACGCCGGTACGCTCCGAGACCTGCGTCAGTACGCGGTGCCCCTGGATCAAATGTTCCGGCTCGGTCCACGCGCCCAGGTTGGCGTTGTTGATCAGCCCTGTGGGCGCGAGCCGCGCGCGGTGCGCGATGCGCTCCATTTGCGCGATGATCTGCCCGGTGTCCTCTGAGAAGGGCCTGAATATATTAACGACATAGTAAAGGTCGCAGCCGCTCAGGGCAAACCAGGGTTTGTAGCGCCCGAGCGCCGCCGCGCCCGCCTCCTCCCCGCCCGCGTCCAGCACCGCATGCATCGACGGGTCGTCAAAAACGGATTGAACCTCGGCGGGCAGCACCGGAAGATCCACACCGGTCAGCGCGTAGGGCGGCGCGATCAGCCCGACACCCCTGTCCCGAAGCGCCGCCTCCTGCTCTGCGCTTCTGAAAAAGGGATTCACAATGTCAAGATCCGCTACTTTCACCCGAAGCCCAGCGTCCGCCGCCAGGATGGCCAGCG
>JAEZTD010000093.1 GCA_023443705.1 Bacillota bacterium
GCCCCGCGGCATAATCTGTTAGTGCGTGAAGGGGGGTGAGGGCGGTGAGGATCCCGTGGGAGCTCGTGGTGTCGTTCGCGCTGGGACTGGGACTTCTCTATGCGATCGGATGGCTCTTGCTGGTGCCAATGCGATTTCTCTGGCGTTTGATCGCGGGCGGCTTGATGGGAGCGCTCGCGCTGTGGCTGATCAACCAACTGAGCGGCATCACGGGCATCTACGTCGCTATCAACCCCTTCACGGCCCTCCTTGTTGGGTTTCTGGGGCTGCCCGGGGCTGCGCTGGTGGTGGCGCTGCAGTTCCTCCTGTAGGCATTTAGGGAAGGGCCGGCGGCATATATTTCGCTGGAGGAGGACGACGTGTTTGACGATTATCCGCTGATTCGGGACAGGCTGTCCGGCGAAGGCGAGCTGACCGAGGTGCGCGTCAGGGTGGGGCAGAGCGTGGAGGTGCGCGGTGCGGCGGGCTCGAAGCTGATCGGCGCGGCGGTTTCCCGGCAGGAGATGGACGAGCTGGTGCTGCAAATGACCGGCTACTCGATTTACGCCTGCGAGGAGCGCATTCGCCAGGGTTTTTTTACGCTCCCCGAAGGACACCGCGTGGGGCTGACGGGGCAGTACGCCGCAGGGCCCGACGGCGTGACGGGGCTGACCGGCGCGCTTTCGATGTGCATCCGCGTGGCGCGGGCGATTTCGGGGGCCGCGGACGAGCTGATGCCGCACCTTACGGCGGGGGACAGGCTGCACAGCGCGCTGATCCTGTCGCCGCCGGGCATGGGCAAGACCACGATGCTGCGTGACGCGGCCCGGCAACTTTCCAAGAAGGGCTGGCGCGTGGCGCTGGCGGACGAGCGGGGGGAACTGGCCGCACCCGCGCTGGACGGCCTGCCGACGATGGCGCTGGGACCCCGCTGCGACGTGGCCACCGGTGCGGACAAGGCGCAGCTCATCGAGCGGCTGGTGCGCTCGATGGCCCCGGACGCGGTGGTGACCGACGAACTTGGCGGCGAGAACGACGCCCGGGCGGTGGTCGAGGCGGCTTGTGCGGGGGTGATGGTGCTGGCTTCCGCCCACGCGGCGGGCATTCACGCGGCGCGGCGCAAGCGCAGCCTCGCGCCGCTCATGGAGGGCGGGCTGTTCGAAGTCTTCGCGGTCCTGGGCGGTGCGCCCGGCCGCATCCTGGAGGTCATGGATGCGGGAGGTGGATGGGCTTGATGCTGCGCTTCTTCGCGGCGGCGGCGCTGGCCACCGCCTGCGCGCTTGCAGGTCGGGCGGTGGCGGGGGTCTGCGTGCGCCGGGCGAGGACGCTGGCGGCGCTGATGGAGAGCGTCATGCGGCTTCGGGTGGACATGCTGGAGAAACTCCTGCCGCTCAAGGCGGCGCTCGGCGGCGGTCACGAGGCAATGCGTTTGGTGGCGGAGGAGATGGCCGGCGGCAGCGCGTCCCAGGGCTGGCAGCGGGCGCGGGGGGCACTTACCCAGCGGGGCGGCGCGCTGGACTGTCTGACCGCGCCGGATCTCGAGGCGCTGACGGCGCTGTTCGAAGGGCTGGGGGAGAGCGGCGCGGCGCAGCAGCGCATTCTTCTCTCCGGCGCGCTGGAAGGGCTGGAGGCGCTCCGGCGCGAGGCCGATAAAAAGGCCCGGGAGGAGAGCAAGCTCTACGCCACGCTGGGATTTCTCGCGGGGCTGTCGCTGGCGATACTGCTTATGTAGGGAGGAGGGATGCGCTTGAGCGTCGATCTGGTGTTCAAAATTGCCGCAATCGGCGTGCTGGTCTCGGTGCTGGCGCAGGTGCTCTCCCGGGCGGGGCGTGACGACATGGCAATGCTTACCACGCTGACGGGCCTTGTGATCGTGCTTTTGATGGTGGCGAACCTTGTCAGCGATTTCTTTCAGCAGGTCAAGACCATCTTTAATCTATACTGACTCGCGCGGGAGGGCTTATGGAGGTCGTGCGGCTGGTGCTCCTCTGCGTGGCGGCGGCGATGGTGGCGGCAATGCTCAAGGTCGACCGGCCTGAAATGGCGGCGGCAGTGGCGATGGCCGCAGGCGTCATGGCCTTTCTGATGGCGCTGGGGGACCTTAAAACTGTCGCGGACGCGGCGCGGGCGCTGGCCACGGGGGCGGGCGTGCCCGGGGATTCGACGGGGCTCATGCTGCGGGCGGCGGGCATCGCGCTGGTGGCGGAGTTCGGCGCGGAGATCTCCCGGGATGCAGGCCAGAGCGCGCTGGCTGGGCGGATCGAACTGGGTGCGCGGGTGGCGCTTGCCGCGATGAGTGTGCCGCTTCTGACCGGCCTTGTGACGCGCCTTTCGGCGCTGATGCCGTGAGGCGCTCGCTCGCCCTGGCGGCGCTTTTCATCGTGCTCCTTGCGCCGTCCGCTTTTTCGCAGTCGCTCGAGGACGCGCTGAAGACGATCGACACCACGGCGCTTCAGACAATCGCGGACGAGGCGGGCTTCGACGTGGGCGCGACGCTGAAGGGCCTCGCAACCGGCGAGATCCGGCTGGATGCGGGGGAGGCGTTTCGGGAAGCGGGCCGCATCGCCCGGGAAAAGCTCTCCGCCGCCGGGTCCTGGATCATAGCGCTCTGCCTTCCGTCGGTGGTGCTGGCGATCCTGAAGCGGCTGACCGGCGACGGACCCGCAGCCCGGGCGGCGGGCACCGTGTGCTACCTGGCGGCGGCGGCGGTCGCGGTGGGCATCGCGTTCCGCTCGATCGACATCGCCCGGGGGGCGGTGCGGCTCACTGTGCGGCTGTGCGAAGTGCTGTTTCCGGCGCTGACGGCGCTGCTCGCGGCCACCGGCAGGGCGGCCACCGCCGCGGCGTTTACCCCGGCATCTTCCATGATGGGTGGTTTGATGGGTTGGGCGATCGAACGGCTGATCCTGCCGCTTTCGGGCCTGTGCGCGGCGCTGATCGTGGCCGGAAACCTGACGGAGAGCATCAAGCTGGACGGCATGACCGCGCTGATCTCGAGCCTCGGCAAGTGGGCCATCGGGCTGTGCTCGACGGTTCTGATGGGCGTGCTCAGCGTGCAGGGGATTCTGGGCAGCGGCCAGGACGGCGCGTCGATCCGCACCGCGAAGTACGCGGTGGACAGTCTCGTGCCCATCATCGGCGGAGACGTGGGCGATGCATTGGAATTGGTGGGGGCCAACGCGTCGCTCATCAAAAGCGCCCTCGGCGCGACGGGGCTTCTGGCCCTCGCGGCGCTGACTGCCGGGCCGCTGATCGAGCTTGCGGGCACGATGTTCTTGATGCGCCTCGCCGCCGCGGTGGTGGAGCCCATTGAAACCGGGCGCGCCCAGCGGATGATCCGGCAGTTTTCCGAGGTGTTGGGGCTGATGGTGGCGTCCGTGGCCGCGATGGCGCTGATTACCGTGCTGGCGGCTGGCGCGATGCTTAGGTTCTGATACCAAGTCCAAACATAAATCACTCGTTGCGCCGGTTCTTTTCGCGCGGAGCTGTGTCACCTACCGCTCAAAATAGCGCTGCTATTCTTTGCTTCGGCTCCTTGCTCCGCATCGAAAATTCCTCGTCGCTTTGGGGTGATTAATGTTTTACTTTGGTATGAGGGGAGGGGCGCGTTTGGAGCACCTGACGGGCGCGTGTCTGAGGCTGATCGCGCTGGCCGCGCTGGTGGCGCTTCTCGAGCCCGCCGCCGGCGGGCCGTCGCTCCCCGGCCTTAAGCTGATCGCGGGGCTGCTCGTCAGCGCGTCGGTGCTGGATTTTTTTCTGGCGCTCCTCGGCGCGCTGCCAATATAAGGAGGCGGCATGGGCAACCTATGGACGGCGCTGAAGGGCGCGAAGCGGATGGGGTGGATCGCGGTGGTGGCTGTCGCGGCGGCGATTCTCATCATTCTGGCGGGACAGGCGGAGCCTGCCGGTGATCGGACCGCCCTTGAGGCCAGGATGGAGGCGGTGCTCTCCGCCATCCGGGGCGCGGGCCGCGTGCGCGTGCTGGTGTCTGAGGACGAATCGGCCCAGGCGTTCGCCTCGGCGGATGCCCCAAAGGCCGCGCGGGGGGTGGTGATCGTGGCGGACGGCGCGGACGATCTCCGGGTGGCGCTGGAACTTTCCGCCGCGGCGCAGGCGCTGCTCGGCGTCGAGGCGGACAAAATACAGGTATTAAAAATGGAGGACAAACCATGAACTGGACGAAGGACCTCCGGCGCGCGTTGGGCGCGCTGGGCGCGCGGGATCCGCGTGCGCTCATCATCCTGTGGGCGTCGCTGCTCCTGGCGCTCATCTCAGCGTACATGCTGGTGTCCTCGAAGGTGGAGGAGCGGGGCGAGGTGCGGATGGCTTCCCGCGTGTACGAGCCGGTCGATTCCATCGCCCGGTTCCGGGACGAGCGGCAGCGGGTGCGGGAGGCGGCGTTCAAGGAGATCGACGCGCTCATGAGCGACGCTTCCGCCGGGAAAGACATCAAGGACAGGGCGCGGGAGCGGGCGCTGAAGCTCAGCGAGTGGATGGAACAGGAGGTCACCGTCGAGGGCGTTTTGCGTGCGCAGGGGTATGAGGACCCGCTCGTCACCGTCCACGCCGACTCGGTCAACGTGCTGGTTCGGACAAGTTCGCTCACCCAGTCCGACGCGTCGAAGATCCTGTCCCTCGCCGCCCGGGAAACCGGCCAGACCGGCGGCAACATCAAGGTGATTCCGGTGCCATAAGCCGCGCCGCGGAACAATGCGCCGGCATTTTGGCCGCGCGATTAAATCTTCCACAGCGTTTGCTAAGATCGCGGAAATCTGTTATAATAAGGGCACACCCAAAGGAGGTGCCTCTTTAGTCATGAGCGAAAATCTGCCAACCAATGTGCAGTTGGAATCCGGCGAACATGGGTCGGTCAGCTTTGCCACCGACGTCATCGCCACCATTGCGGGCCTCGCGGCCACGGAGGTCGAGGGCGTCGCCTCGATGGGCGGCGGTTCCTCTGGCCTTGCGGACATTCTGACGCGCCGCACCCAGTCCACGAAGAGCCTGACAAAGGGCGTCAAAGTGGAAGTGGCGGAGGGGACCGTCTCCGTCGCGATCACCATCGTGGTCGAGTTTGGTTCCCCCATCCCGGAGGTCGCTTCGGGCATTCAGGAGAACGTCAAGAAGGCCATCGAAACCATGAGCGGCCTTACCGTCAAATCCATCGACGTGCATGTGCAGGGCATGAGCTTTGAGCGCGAGCACCGCGCCGCCGCCGAGATCGAGATGCAGCAGCACGCGCTGCTCGGGGATCAGGAGCGTCCGCCGGTTGACGAGGAGCCCGGCGAAGCGTCCGCGGAAGATGCGTCTGCCCGAACCGAGTAGCGAAGGGAGAATGGCCATGAAGGTGAACTTCTTTGAGCGCCTGTTGCTGGCTGTGACCGGCGTGCTGGGCGTGTTCTTTGCGATGGCGCTGGGCGCTGTGGCCTACTTCGGAGACAGGCTGGGGCTGTCGCTGGGCGACTGGCGGCTCACCCTCAAGTCCGGCTTGTGGCCCATGGTAGTGATTGGTGTGATTGCGCTGACGGTGCTCGTCTGGGGCCTCAAGCTGATGGCGCTGGCCTTCAAACGCGAGCCCAGGCAGGATCGGGCCAGCGTCTCGGTGCAGCACACCGAAAACGGCTCGGTTCGCATCTCCGTGGCCGCGATGGATACGCTTGTCAAGCAGGCCATTGCCCATGACGAGGGCGTTGTGGACATCAAGACCGCCATCATCAACCACGAGGATTCGATCTCCGTCTCCATCGATATGACGCTGGCCTCCGACGTGCACATTCCCAACGTCACCATGATGATGCAGCGCACCATCAAGAATTTCATCGAGGAGTTTTCCGGCATTGCGGTGCGCGAGGTGACCATCATGGTCTCCAAGATCATCGAAATCACGCCGCAGCCGCCGCTCAAACTCGAAACGTCCCAGCCCGCCAAAGCGCTTGAGGAAGTCCCCAAGCTGACGCTGGAGCCGGAGACAGCCTTCGAGTCTGAAACCGAACCCGAGCCTGAATCGGCGTATGCGGAAGAACCGGAGCCCGAACCGGAGCCGGAGAACGAAGCGCCCGCGGATATCCCGGATGCCCCACTGGAAGAGGGCGTCGAGGAGCAGGACATCGTGAATGAAAAAGACGTCTGGTAATACGGGAGGGTAAGGGATGAACAAGGAGACGATCAAGGGCCTGCTGGGCGGTGTCGGCGGACTGATCACCGCCATACTCATCCTGACCATCGGCTTTTGGAAGGCGCTGCTCATTGTAGGTCTGGCTGCCCTCGGCTGGTGGATTTCCGGCGCGCGCCAGTTCCCGCAGGGCTTTTACGATTTTCTGGCGCGCATCAAATTCCCCTGGGACTGAGCCCGGCCTGAAACTGGCCCGGCCTTCCGGGGCGTCGTGCCAAACGCCGCGATTATTCGTGGCGTTTTTTCCGGTCGTGTCCATAGACAAAAGGAGTGCGAAAGATGAACAGAACCCAAGCCCGCGCCGCCGCGATGAAGCTGGTCTACGAATGGGAGCTTGGCGGAGACGGCGGAGAGGACACCTGCCGCGAGCTTCTTGAAATCAAGCCCGGCGAGGATGAAGCCGAATACATGCAGGCGCTGTTTGAGGGCGTCCGCGACCACCTGAACGCGATCGACGAAAAGATCGAGCGCTTCGCCCACGGCTGGAAGCTGGACAGGCTTTCCAGGGTGGATCTGGCGATCCTGCGGGTGGCGTGCCATGAACTGAACGAGGCGAAGGAGCCCGCCGGCGCCGTGATCCAGGAGGCCGTGCAGCTCTCTGAAAAGTATTCGACGGACAAGGCCGGCGCCTTTGTCAACGGCGTGCTGGGCGCGATGGCCCGCGCCGAAGAGGCGTAATGGTTCTCGGCCTTGACACCAGCTGCTACCGCACAAGCGCAGCGCTGGCGGAGGATGGGGTCATCCTCGCGGAAGCGGGCGAGCTTCTGCAGGTGCCAGACGGCGCGCGGGGGCTCCGTCAGTCTGAAATGCTGTTTCAGCACGTAAAGCGCCTGCCGGGCCTCGTGGAGTCGGTCATGGCGAAAGCGCCGGGCCAAATTCACGCCGTGGCGGTCAGCGCGAAACCCCGCCCTGTGGAGGACTCCTACATGCCGGCGTTTCTGGCGGGCAAATCGGTGGCCGCGTCGGTGGCCGCGTCCCTTCGAGTACAACTGGTCGAGACAACCCACCAGCAGGGGCACGTGCGCGCCGCGCTGTACGGGAATCCACTGCGGGAAAACTTCATCGCCGTACACCTGTCCGGTGGCACGACGGAAGTTTTGAAGGTGGGCCCGGGTCTCTCGATCGATCTCATCGGCGGCACGGCGGACATCAGCGCCGGACAGCTGGTGGACCGCGTGGGCGTCCGCCTGGGGCTGCCCTTTCCCGCCGGGCCGCACCTTGAGGCCTTTGCCGCGAGCCATGCGGCGGAGGCGAGCCTCCCGGTCAGCGTCAACCACTTGAAGTGCAGTTTTTCCGGCGCGGAGGCCGCTCTGATGCGCAGGATTGATGGGGGCGTCGCCCCCGGGACGGTGGCGTCGGAAGTATATTCCATCGTCGCCCGGACGCTGGCGCGGCTCGTCTCGCAGGCGGCGGGCGAGACGGGCTTTTGTAATGTGCTTCTGGCCGGCGGCGTCGCGTCGTCGGCGCTCATAAGAGAGATGCTGCCGGACAGGCTCCGGCGGCTGAACGGGAACGTCAGGTTGTACTGGGCAAAACCTGGGCTGTCGGGCGACAACGCCGCGGGCGTTGCGCTGATCGGCTGTGACAGGCTGAAGGAGGAGAGCGCATGAGCGCGACGATTATTGACGGGAAGGGCACTTCCATCGCGATCCGCGCGGAGTTGAAGGAGCGGGTCGTGCGGCTCGCCGAAAAAGGTGTCGTCCCGTCGCTGACGGTCATCTTGGTGGGTGACGATCCGGGTTCCCAGGTCTACGTGCGCAACAAGGAGCGTGCCTGCCGGGAGGTGGGTATGGCGGGCAACGTCATCCGCATGAGCGCCGAAACCACCCGGGAAGAGCTGCTCCGCGAGATCGACCGGGTCAACCGGGACGACAGCGTGCACGGGCTCCTCGTGCAGCTGCCGCTGCCGAAGCACCTGAACGAAGCGGAGATCATCCGCGCCATCGCCCCGGAGAAGGACGTGGACGGGCTGCACCCCGTTACCCAGGGGCTTTTGATGAGCGGCGCGCCCGCCGCGCTGCCCTGCACCCCGCGGGGCTGCATTGAGCTGCTCCATCGCGCGGGCGTAAAACTCTCCGGCGCGGAGGCGGTCGTCGTCGGGCGCAGCGTGATGGTCGGCAAGCCCATGGCGCTTCTGCTCCTTCGGGAAAACGCCACTGTCACCATCTGCCACTCCCGGACGCGAGACCTCGCAGAGGTCACCCGGCGCGCCGACGTGCTGGTCGCGGCCATCGGCCAGCCCAACTTCATCACCGCCGACATGATCAAACCCGGCGCGGCGGTCATCGACGTGGGCATCAACCGCCTGCCGGACGGTACGCTGACCGGCGACGTGGACTTTGAAGGGGCGAAGGAGGTCGCGGGCGCGATCACCCCGGTGCCCGGCGGCGTGGGCCCGATGACCATCGCGATGCTCCTGGAAAACACCATCGAGGCGGCCGTGCGCCATGCAATCTGAATGGACGCTCACCGTCACCGAGCTCAACGAGTACGCCCGGCGGCTCATGGCGGGGGATCCGCTTCTGCGTGCACTCCGGGTGCGGGGCGAAATCACCGGCTTCAAGCGCCATTTCAGCGGGCACCTCTATTTCTCGATCAAGGATGAAACTGCCCGCGTGCAGTGCGTGATGTTCCGCCAGAACGCGCTCCGGCTTGATTTTCAGCCCGCCGACGGGCATATGGTGGTCATTGAGGGCGCGGCTTCTTTGTACGCGGCCACCGGCGGCTACCAGGTCTACTGCGAGAGCATGCGGCGGGAAGGCGCGGGCGCACTCTACCAGAAGTTCGAAGCGCTCAAGAAGAAGCTGTCCGATGAAGGACTCTTTGACCAGGCACTCAAAAAGCCGCTTCCGCTCGTGCCCAGGCGGATCGGCATCGTCACTTCGCCCACCGGCGCGGCCATCCGGGACATGCTGCGCATCCTCAGGCGCAGGAACCCGGCGACGGACATCCTCATCGCACCCTGTCAGGTGCAGGGCGAGGGGGCCGCGGCCGACATCGCCCGCGCGCTGGACCGGCTGAACGAGGATGGTACGGTGGACGTAATCCTGTGCGGCCGGGGCGGTGGATCGATCGAAGATCTATGGGCATTTAACGAGGAGACCGTCGCGCGGGCCATCGCGGGGAGCCGCATTCCCGTCATTTCCTGCGTCGGCCACGAGACCGACTTTACCATCGCCGACTTCGTCGCGGACGCGCGGGCGGCCACGCCGTCCATGGCGGCGGAGATGGCCGCGCCGGTTCGCGCAGAGCTGCTTGACAGCCTTGACAGGCAGCGGCTTCGGATGGCGCGGGCGCTTTCTGGGCGGCTGAACCTCTACGAGGAGCGGCTGAACCGGCTCTCCCGGGCCTTCAGGTCGCCCGAGGCGCTGATTACCGCGCCCCGGCGGACGGCGCTTGAGCGCCTTCAGCGCGCGATGGACATCGCGCTGGAGCGCAGAACCGTCGCCGGACGAAACCGGCTTCACACCCTTTCGAGGGTGCTTGCGGGACTGAACCCGGAAGGCGTGCTCGCAAGGGGGTACGCACTGGTAGAATCAGAGGGCAGGATCGTCACCGAGGCCGGCGATCTGGCGCCCGGACAGGACATTACCATTACGCTTTCGAGCGGCTCGCTGGACGCGAAGGTCGTCGCAGCGCGCCGAGGGGAGAGACACCATGAAACGTGATTTGAAGTTCGAGGAGGGCATCACCCAACTCGAAGAGATCGTTAAAAATCTGGAAGAGGGCACGCTCCCGCTGGACCAGTGCTTTAAGGCCTACGAGGGTGGTATAAAGCTGGTCAAGGCGCTGGAGGCGCTCTTGGACGAGGGCGAAGCGCGCATCCGCAAGCTGACGGCGGACGGTGAGGCGGCCTTCGAGGCGGAGGAAAAGCCATGAAGCTTGAGGAGTATGCACGTCTCGCGGACGCGGCGCTGGACGCTGCGCTCAGCGAACCCCCCTGGACGAAGGATGGGCATGCGGTGCCGCCGCTGCTCCGGCAGGCGATGCGCTACAGCGCGCTGGCGGGCGGCAAACGCCTGAGACCGGCGATGCTGCTGGCGGCGGTCGACATGCTGGGCGGCGATCGGGACGAGGCGATGCCCTACGCCGCGGCTGTTGAAATGATACACACCTACTCGCTGATTCACGACGACCTGCCCGGCATGGACGACGATTGTCTGCGCCGCGGGCGGCCGACCAACCACATGGTCTTCGGCGTCGGTCAGGCGGTACTGGCGGGCGACGCGCTCTTGAATCAGGCCTACGAAATGATGCTCGCCCACGCGCTCTCGGAGCCTTCCAGGGTGATGCCGCGCACACGCGCGGCGTGGGAGATCTCGAGGGGCGCGGGCGTACAGGGGATGATCGCGGGACAGAGCGTCGACCTCTCCTGCGAAAAGGGCTCGGTGGACCCGGAGCCCGAGATGCTCAAGTACATCCACCTGCACAAGACCGGGTCGATGTTCCGGGGCGCGCTGCGCGCCGCGGCGGCGCTATCGGGCGCGGCGGATGGTGAGCGCAAGGCGCTCTCCCGCTACGCGTCGAACTTCGGCATGATGTTTCAGGCGGTGGACGACCTTCTGGATGTGGAGGGCGCGGGGCGCGCCCTCGGCAAGACGCCCGGCAAGGACGCGGAATCCGGAAAGCTCACCTGCGTGAGCGTCTACGGCACCGGTGGTACGCGGGCGCTGATCATCGAGCTTCAGCAGGAGGCGATGGACGCGCTGTTGCCCTTTGGCGAACGCGCCGCGTTCTTCCAGGACCTGATCTGCGACATGACGCACCGCAAGTCCTGACCGCACAAACCGAAAGGCTGGGCTATGATGCTTTTTTACGAGCTGATCGCAAACCGCGTACTGATGACCTGCGTACTCGCGTGGTTCATCGCGCAGGCGCTCAAGGTGCTGTTCTACTACATCCTCGAAAAGCGCTGGGATCTCACCCGCATGTTCGGGCTGGGCGGCATGCCCAGTTCCCACTCCGCGGTGGTCTGCGCGCTGTCGACCGCCGTCGGCGTGTCGAGGGGCTTTTACAGCCCGGAGTTCGCCATCGCGTTCGTGCTGGCCTCGGTCGTCATGACCGACGCCGCGGGCGTACGCAGGGCGGCGGGCAAGCAGGCGGCGCTCATCAACAAGATCGTCCGGGAACTTACCGAGGAGGGCCGGGGTCTGACCCAAGAGACGCTCAAGGAGCTGCTGGGTCATTCGCCCTTTGAAGTGCTGATCGGAGCGCTCCTCGGCGTACTGATCGCGGTCGTCATCATGTAATCACTTTGGGAGAATCAAAAATGTTGGAAACCATTCAGTCGCCGGCCCAGCTCAAGGGCAAGAAGCTTCACGAACTTCAGGAGTTGGCGGCGGAGATACGCAAAAAGCTGCTCGAAACGGTTTCGTCCAATGGCGGGCATCTGGCAAGCAATCTGGGCGTGGTGGAGCTCACCATCGCGCTGCACGTGGTCTATGACTGCCCGGAGGACAAACTGGTCTTCGACGTGGGGCATCAGGCCTACACCCACAAGCTCTTGACCGGACGCGGCCCGCGCTTTGACACGCTCAGAAAAGCAGGCGGCATCGCCGGATTCCCCCGCATCGAGGAGAGCCCATACGACGCTTTCACCACCGGCCACGCATCCACGGCGCTGTCGGCGGCCCTCGGCATGGCCCGGGCCCGGGACCTGATGGGCGGGAAGCACCATGTGGCGGCGGTTGTGGGCGACGGCGCGCTGACCGGCGGCATGTGCTACGAGGCGCTCAACGACGCGGGCGAGTCCAAGACCGCGATGGTCGTGGTGCTCAACGACAACGAAATGTCCATTTCTCAGAACGTCGGCGCGCTGTCGGGGCACCTGACCGCGCTTCGGCAGTCGAACCCTTACCGCCAGATCAAGCACGCGGTCAGCGTGGGGCTGGACAGGATGCCCGGGGTTGGCAAACCGATCCTTCGGGGCATGGAGCGGGTGCGGGATTCGCTGAAATCGCTGGTCATCGACGACCGTTTCTTCAGCGCGCTGGGCTTCGAGTACCAGGGCCCCATAGACGGGCACGACCTGAAGCGGCTGATCCGCGTACTCAGGCGGGCCCGGCAGGCCGGGCGGCCAGTCCTTGTGCACGTGGTCACTAAAAAGGGCAGCGGCTACGTTCCGGCGGAGGATTCGCCGGATCTCTACCACGGCGTACCGCCCTTTGACGTTGAAAACGGCCAGATCGCGAAAAAGCCGGGTGTCCGGAACGGCCAGGTGATGGCCGCGGAGCTGAACGCAATCGCCGACAGCGACATCCGCGTGACCGCCATTACCGCCGCTATGCCGGACGGCACGGGGCTATCGATCTTCAAAGAGCGCCATTCGGACCGCTTTTTCGACGTGGGCATCGCCGAGGAGCACGCCGTCACGATGGCTGCGGGGCTCGCGGCCAGCGGCATGCGGCCCTATGTTGCGATTTACTCCACGTTCCTTCAGCGCGCCTACGATCAGGTGCTGGTGGACGTCTGCCTTCAGAAACTGCCGGTGACCTTCGTTATCGACAGGGCGGGACTCGTCGGGCCGGACGGCGCCACCCATCAGGGCGCCTACGACATGGCGTTTCTTCGAACCATGCCGAACATGGTGGTCGCCTCACCCCGGGACGTCCGGGACCTTCGCAGGCTTTTGCGCCTGAGCATGGAGACCGACGGGCCGATGGCCATCCGCTACGCTCAGGAGGCCGACGACATGGGCCCCAACATGCAGGAACCCCAGCCGCTGGCAGTGGGCAAGTGGGAGCTTCTGAGCGCCGGGGAAGACGCGATGATTCTGGCGGTGGGCCGCATGGTGGAGACGGCGCTGAACGCCGCCATCAAGCTGGTGGGCAAGGGCGTGCGCTGCGGCGTGATCGACGCCCGGTTCATTAAGCCTATGGACGAAAAAATGCTCAGGGAGGCGGCCGAGCGGCATCCGCTGCTTGTGACGCTGGAGGACGGCGCGGTCATGGGCGGTTTCGGCTCGGCGGTCCTCGAAAATTTGGCCGCATGGGGCGTGCAGACAGATGTGGTGGCCCTCGGCATCCCCGACCGCTTCATCGAGCAGGATGCGGCCGTCGGCCAGATGGCCGATTGCGGGCTGACCACGCCGCAGGTGGTCGAAAAAGTGCTCGCCCGCGTGCGCGCGCTTCGGGAGGCGAGGGGCCGTGCCGTTTAGGCGCGCCGACCAGGCGCTGGTGGAGGACGGGCTCGCGCCGGACATCGGGATGGCGCGGGCATTCATCATGGAAGGGCGCGCCTATCAGGGAGAGGAACGGCTGGACAAGCCCTCTGACGCGGTGAAGCCAGGCCTAAACCTTACGGTCCGGGAAGGGCGGCCCTACGTCAGCCGCGGCGCGCACAAGCTCCTCGGCGCGTTTTCCGCCTTCGGGCTGGACGTTTCCGAAAAGGTCTGTCTGGATGTGGGCGCGTCCACCGGCGGGTTCACCGACGTGATGCTGCGCGCCGGCGCGAAGCATGTCTACGCGGTGGACGTGGGCTACGGCCTGATCGATTGGCGGCTTCGGGGCGACGGGCGCGTCACCGTGATGGAGCGCACCAACGCCCGCTTTCTCACGTCTGAACAGTTTCCAGAGCCGCCGGAGTTCGGCGCGACGGATGTTTCATTCATCTCGCTTCGGGCGGTGCTGCCCGCCGCGCTTCGCGTGCTCGCGGGGGATAAGCGCTTTGTCGCCCTCATCAAGCCGCAGTTTGAGGCCCCGAGGAACCTCGTCGGCCCTCGCGGCGTGGTGCGGGATGCGGCGGTGCACCGGCAGGTGATCGAAGGCGTGCTGGAATGCGTGGAAAGCCTCGGCTTTCAGGCTCAAGGGCTGGATTTTTCGCCGATCACAGGCCCGGAGGGTAACGTGGAGTTTCTTTTGTACATCACACCCCGTAACGGCGGGGCGCAGCTTGTCGATTCGGCGCGGATTATGGAGGTCACCTCGGCTGCATATGACAAATTTATGAAATCAGCCGATTGACCTTGTATGCTTATACATCCTTGGTATACAATATGCGTATAGGGGCTGAGCGAATGGCCTTTCAAGCGGTTGCGTTATGGCAAAACGACTTAAAACCCGGCGTGCAGGCGGTTGCACGTCAGCTTCGCTTTGCTTTGGAGGCGCGCGGCGTCCGCGTGCTGGACGATTGCACCCGTCTGGAAGGCTGCGATCTGATGATGGTTCTGGGCGGAGACGGCACGTTTCTGCACGCCTTTGAGGCGGCGCTGCCTTATGATATCCCGATGCTGGGCGTCAACCTGGGCCGCATCGGCTTTCTCACCGAGGTGCAGCCTGACCTCGTCGAAGAGGACGTGGAGCGCCTTGCGCTGGGACAGTACGAGATCGAGAACCGCATGCTGCTGGAGGTTGTGACCTCGTCCGGCCAAAGCGCTTACGCGCTCAACGAGGTGGCCTTTAACCGGTCCGAATCGTCGGTGGGCGTGCTCTCGCTTTCCGTATCGCTGCGCGGCGGGATGGTCGACCGCTTTTCCGGCGACGGGCTCATCGTCGCGACGCCGACCGGCTCCACCGCCTATTCGCTGGCGGCGGGCGGCCCGCTGGTGGCCCCGGGCCTTGACTGCATGGTGCTGACCCCCATCTGCCCCCATACGCTGGCCGCGAGACCCATCGTGGTCAGCGACCGGCAGGCGGTTTCCGTATCCATACTGGGCGACGCGCACAGGGCGCGCGTCGTTGTAGACGGTCGTTACATTATTACGCCGGATGGCGGCGAAGTCGTCGTGCGCCGCGCGGAGCGGAACATCCGCTTTGTGCGCCTGAGGCCGCACAGCTTTTTTGAACTTCTGAGGGGCAAGCTGTCCGACTGGACGCCGTAAACGCCCGCGATCCGAGAATGATTGGGAGGACATGCCATGAAGTCGGTGCGCCATTCCATGATTCTGGAGATCATAGAATCACAGAATATTGAAACCCAGGAAGAACTGGCCGAGCAGCTCAAGCGCCACGGCGTGCGCGTCACGCAGGCCACTGTTTCCCGCGACATCAAGGAGCTCAGGCTCGTGAAGGTGCTCGGCGAGGGCGGCGGCTACCGCTACGCCACCAGCGAGCGCGCCGAACAGGGCATCAGCGACCGCTTTATCAGGATTTTTTCGGAATCCGTGCTGTCCATGAACGGTGCCAGCAACCTGATCGTTATCAAAACCCTCTCCGCT
Source organism: Bacillota bacterium (assembly GCA_023443705.1). Taxonomy (GTDB): domain Bacteria; phylum Bacillota; class Clostridia; order Christensenellales; family Aristaeellaceae; genus JAEZHK01. Next base: position 15,306 of record JAEZTD010000093.1, read on the forward strand.
TCCGCAAACGCCGCCGCCGAGGCCATCGACTCCATGAAGTGGCCGGAGATCGTCGGCACGCTGGCGGGCGACAACACGATCCTCGTGGTCGTGCAGTCGGAGGATCTGGTGGAGCCTGTGCTCGGCCGCTTCAAAACGCTGATCCGCTATTAGGAGGCATACCGTGTTACTCGAGCTTTCGATCCGCTCCGTCGCGCTCATCGAGCGGCTGCGCATCGAATTTGAACCGGGGCTCAACGTGCTGACCGGCGAGACCGGCGCGGGCAAGTCGATCGTGGTCGACTGTGTCAACCTTGCGCTGGGTGCCCGGGCGGCGCGCGAAATGGTGCGCACCGGCGAGGACCGCGCGGTCGTCCAGGCGCTGTTTGAAATGCCGGACGGCGCAAAGGAGCTTCTGGACGAGATGGGCGTCGAGTCCGACGAAGGGCTGATCGCGCTCACGCGCGAAGTCTCCGCCTCCGGTCGGTCGGTTTCCCGGATCAACGGCCAGGTGGTGCCCATGTCCCAGCTTCGGCAGGTGACGGCGCTGCTCATGGACGTGCACGGCCAGCACGAACATCAGGCGCTCCTGAACCCCTCGCTGCACCGGGACTTTCTGGACGAGGGCGGCGACGAGGCGCACCGGGCGCTGATGGTCGACGTGGCGCAGAAGTACGCGAGGTACAGGGCGCTCGAGCGCGAGGCGCAGCAGCTGAAGCTGGACGAGCGGGAGCGCGTGCGCAGCGTGGAGATGCTTTCGCGCCAGATTGAAGAGATCAAGGCGGTAAAGCCCAAGCTCGGCGAGGACGAAAAGCTGGAGAAGAAGCTCGCGTTCTATGAGCACGGCGAAAAAATCGCCCAGGCGGTGGGTTCGGCCTACGCCTACGTCTACCGGGGCGAGGGGCGCGCGCTGGCCGCGCAGGACGCGCTCTCCCGTGCCGCGAACGAGATGGCGGCGATCGCGCCGCTGGATCCCCGGTTTGAGGCGCTCCGCGCCCGGCTGGAGGAACTGTTCTACGCCGCGCAGGATGCGGGCGCGGAGCTCCAGCGCATACAGGACGCGCTGGACTACGACCCCGCCGCAGCCGAGCGCGCCGCCGATCGGGTGATGGAGCTCAAGCGGCTCAAACGCCTGTATGGCCCCGAACTTTCAGACGTGCTGCGCTTCTACGAGCAGGCGAAGACGAGCCTCTCGCAGCTTGCCGAAAACGACGCGCTCCGCGCAGAAGCCGAAAAAAAGCGGGATGAGGCGAAAGCGCTTCTGGACGGGTCCTGTGCAAATCTGACGGAAAGCCGCCGCAAGCTTGCTTCTGCGCTCTCCGCTCGGCTGGTGGAGCAGCTCAAGGACCTCGGTATGGGTTTGACGCGCTTTGAAGTGGAGATACTGCCGGGTGCGCCCACCGCACGAGGCGCGGACGAGGTGCAGTTTTTGATCTCACCCAACCCCGGCGAGCCGGTAAAGCCGCTGTCCGCCATCGCGTCGGGCGGCGAGCTTTCGCGCATCATGATGGCGTTTAAGGCCATCGAGGCCGACGCGGGCGGTGTGCCGTCCATGATCTTTGACGAGGTGGATACCGGCGTTTCCGGCCGCATGGCGCAGGCCGTGGGTGAAAAGATGGCCGCCATTGCCGAGAAGCGTCAGGTCATCTGTGTCACCCATCTGCCGCAGATCGCGGCGCTGGCCGGGGCCCATTATCTGGTGGAAAAAACCGTGGCCGGCGAGCGCACCGGCTCCAGCGTCCGAAAGCTCGACAGGGCCGGGCGCATCGAGGAGTTGGCCAGGCTGGTCGGCGGAGCGGGCGACCCGGAGAGCGGACGCAGGCACGCGGCCAACATGCTCGACGCCGCCCAGTCCCTCGTCCGCAGGCGCTGACCCCACATCAACCACATCAAAGAGGGGAGTCCCGACTAAATGGCTTACGGCAGGTTCTTCACCAGGCTGAGGTTCTTGAGCCGTATTTTCTTTCGGGGCTACCAGTCGCCGCCGCCGGAGGCGCTGCCCGCGCCGGCGGTCTATGTTTGTCGCCACAAGAACCTCCGAGGCCCGATTGATACGCTGCTCTGGCTGAGCGCACCGGTTCACCCTTGGGTGTTCAGCGTTTTCTGCGAGCGCGAAACCTGCTACCACCAGTACGCGGACTTCACGCTTACCCGCCGCGCCGGGTGGCCGAAGCCCTTCGCGCGGCCGGTGGCGCGAATCCTCTCCTGGGTGGTGCCGGGGCTCTGCGGCTCGATGGGCGCCATCCCGGTCTACCGCTCCACCGCCCGAGTGGTCACCACCTTTCGGAAGACGCTGGACGCGCTCAAGGCCGGCGGCCGGGTCATCATCTACCCGGATGTAGACTACGCCGACGCATCCGAAGCGATGGGCGCGCTGTACGAGGGGTATCTCATGCTGGGAACGCTCTACCACCGCGCGACCGGGCAGAACCTTCTGTTCATTCCGCTGCGCACCGAAAAGCGGCGGATCATCGCCGGAACGGCCGTTGCGTTTGACGGAGAGAAGCCCCGCGCCGAGGAAACCGAACGGGTGGCGAGGGCGATCAGAGAGGCGCTGGCATAACCGGCGACGGAATCTGCTTCGCATCTTCCGCCGCGGTGCATGAAAGCTGTTTTGGAGCTTGCATGCAGGGAAACGGCGCAAGCGTTGTTCGCTGCGCTCACGGTCAGGCTTGCGCGCGACAAGGTAGCGGCCTGCGACCGCTCATGTCGCTCTCCGGCGGCTTTTATCCGCAGAAATCCGCAATGCGGCTTTCTGTGCGTGGGGCCGCGGCCCCGAACCCCGGGAAACAGGAAACGGGTTGACTGCGCGAGACAAGCTGCGATCCCAAGGACGGAGAAACGGGAAGATGCCCGCGCGCTCGTCCGTCATACCCCCTCTTCGGGCGGAATAGGATGTATCACCCGAATGGGAAGGGGTGATGCGATTGATACGCCTGAAGGTCGTACGGGCTTCCAGCCTGCTGCTGGGCATCGCGCTGACGCTCTTGGCGGTGGTGCTGGCCGTGATCCTGGTCAGCGAGGTGCTCGCGCCCGATGTTGCGGAGGGCGCACCCGCCGCCACTCTAGCGCCTACCGAAGCGGCACAAGCGAATTCGTCCGGGGCGGTGGCGGCGTTTGCCGCCGCCGCCCCGTCGCAAGTGGACGTGGTTTTCGGAGACCGGATGCTGGTCGAGGTCACAAAGGTTCAAATAAAGCCCACCGCCGCGCCGAAACTCCGGGGCAGCGTATTGATCTACCACACCCACACCAACGAAGCCTACCGGCAAACCACCGCCGATCCCTATCGCGAGACCGACGCGTGGCGCACCGACGACCAGTCCCATTCGGTGGTGCGGGTGGGGGAGGCGCTTACCGATCTTCTGACCGCTCGGGGCTTTCAGGTGAAACACGACGTGACCGACCACGAACCGCCGGAGCTTGGGACAGCCTACGAGCGGTCACTCAAGACCATCGAGGGCTACCCGGAAGCATTCGACCTCTACATCGACCTCCACCGGGACGCCTACACCCCGGCGGTCTACAAGACGGTCGCGGTTGCGGCCGGAGGCGCGGACGTGGCGCAGCTGATGTTCCTTGTGGGCAACGGCAAGGGCTTTGACGACGACCCCGCTTATTTCCCCAGAAACCTCACCTATGCGCGAAAGCTGACGGAGAGGCTCAACCAGCGTGCGCCGGGCATCTGCCAGGAGGTGCTGGTCAAAAACGGCCGCTACAACCAGCACGTCGGGCTTTCCATCCTGGTCGAGGCCGGGCATAACAAGAACACGCTGATGGAAGCCGTCGCGTCCATGCCGTTTCTGGCCGACGTGATCGCCGAAACATTTGCCGAGAGGAACGGATGAAACGTGAAAAAGACCAACGCGATGCGCCTTCTGGACGGCGCAAAGATCCGCTACGAGGTGCGCGAGTATTCGTTTGATCTGGAGGACCTGAGCGGCGTCCACGCCGCAAAGGCGCTGGGGATAGACCCGGATCACGTTTACAAGACCCTTGTGACCGTCGGGGACAAAACCGGCCCGGCGGTCTTTGTGATTCCCGTCGCGCGGGCGCTCGATCTGAAGCGCGCCGCCGCCGCCAGCGGCAACAAGCGCGTGGAGATGCTGCCGCTGAAGGACCTGACGGCCGTCACCGGCTACCTTCGCGGCGGCTGTTCGCCGATCGGCATGAAAAAGAAGTTTCCAACATTTGTGGATAAACGGGCAGAGTTTCTTGAAGTGGTATCCGTCAGCGCAGGGCTTCGGGGCGTGCAGGTGCTGCTGACCCCGGCCGCGCTTCTGTCATATCTCGGCGGCGCTTACGCCGATCTTGCCGACTGATCGGCCTTTCGGGCGGTTTCGGCGCACATAATAAAACTTCACTTGCATTTTTTCGTGCGGGTGCCTATAATTTCTTCATGTGCTAAGGGGGATTAATAATGGGCAAGAAGGACAAGCAGCAGGAATTCGTCGCGCACCTGACGCCGCGCGAGGAGGACTTTTCCCAGTGGTATACCGACGTCATTCTGAAAACCGATCTGGTTGATTACGCGCCCGTTCGCGGCTGCATGGTGGTCAAACCCTACGGCTACGGCATCTGGGAGCTGATCCAGGAGGAGATGGACAGGCGGTTTAAGGAATCCGGCCACAAGAACGTCTATTTCCCGATGCTGATCCCGGAGAGCCTGCTTCGCAAGGAAGCCGAGCATGTGGAGGGCTTCGCGCCGGAGGTTGCGTGGGTCACCCAGGGCGGCTCGGAGGTGCTTCAGGAGAAGCTGGTCATCCGGCCCACGTCGGAGACGCTCTTCTGCGCCATGTACGCAAAGTGGGTGCAGTCCTGGCGAGACCTTCCGATGAAGTACAACCAGTGGTGCTCGGTGCTCCGCTGGGAGAAGAGCACCCGTCCATTCCTGCGCACCAGCGAATTTTTGTGGCAGGAGGGTCATACCATCCACGAAACCGCCGAGGAAGCCCAGGAAGAGACCCTGCAGATGCTTGAAATTTACCGCGAATGCGCCGAAAACGTGCTGGCACTGCCCACCTTCGTGGGGCAGAAGTCCGACAAGGAGAAATTCGCCGGCGCCCGCGCCACCTATTCGATGGAAGCTATGATGCAGGACGGCAAGGCGCTGCAGGCGGGCACCTCCCACAATTTCGGCACCAACTTTGCCGAGGCGTTCCAGATCCAGTTCCTGAGCCGCGAAGGCAAGCTGGAATACGTGCACGAGACCAGCTGGGGTGTTTCCACCCGGCTGATCGGCGCCATCGTCATGACCCACGGCGACGAGCGCGGTCTCCGGCTCCCACCCCGCGTCGCGCCGATTCAGGTGGTCATCCTGCCTATCGCCCAGCACAAGGAGGGCGTTCTTGACAGGGCCCGCGCGCTGGCGGCGGAATTGAAAGCGGCCGGCATCCGCGTGGAGCTGGACGACCGGGACACCTACTCCGCGGGCTGGAAGTTCAACGAATGGGAAATGAAGGGCGTGCCGGTGCGCCTCGAGCTGGGGCCGCGGGACATCGAAAACGGCGTCGCCACGTTCATGCGCCGCGATACGCTGGAAAAGGGCACGCTGCCGCTTGACGGCATCGCAGACGCGCTGAAGGCGCTCCTTAACGATATTCACCTGACCCTCTACCGCCAGGCGGATGAGTTCCGCAAGGCGCGCACCCACACCGCCGTCACGCTGGACGAGTTGGTGCAGGGTGTGCAGGACGGCTTTGTCAAGGCGTCCTGGTGCGGCGAGCGCGAATGCGAGGACAAGATTAAGGAACTGACCAACGCCACCTCCCGCAACATGCCCTTTGACCAGAGCGGCATGCCGTCTGAGACCTGCGTCTGCTGCGGAAAGCCCGCGAAGAAGCTGATGTATTTCGCGAAGGCGTATTAATACCACGCGCTGCGCTCCTCTGAAATCCTCCGGTATTTCAGGGTGCCTCGCTGGCAAAGGGATTGTTTGCTCCACCAGTATGCTTGACTGGTGGAGCAAATGTATTTTGCGGCGCAGGCCGCCGAAAGCGATTGGAGTTCTTCGGGCTGATTGAACGCCGGAAGCGATGGAGCCTTGCCGGGCCTGACTTTTGCGGATGCTGCGCAGCGTACAGCGGACCTGACATCGCACCGAAGCGTACTAATCCCGCATCCAGGTTCATATAACTCCCCTACGATTGAGGGGGTTATTCCGTGAAAAAGTACCCGTTCTTTCTTATTGTGATGCTGGCGCTGTGCTGGCTGCCCCACCTAAACGCGTTCGAGGCGGAGGACAGGATGCTCTTGGCGCGCACAATCTCCGCGATGGCCGAAACGGAGCCGGAGGAGGTTGCGCGAATGATCGGCGAGGTGGCGCTGAATCGGCTGAACGATCCGCGCTTTCCCAAGGCGCTCGATGCGGTGCTTGGCGATGCGCGGCAGTTTTGGCGGGGCGCGACCGCGTCTGAGCGGTCGATGCGGCTGGCGGAGCGCATTCTGAAAGGAGAGCGGCTGCTGGCCCCGGACATTCTGTACTTTGAAAAGCGCGAGGGTGGCTACGCGTTTTACGCCGGTTGACATGCGTGGTATAATAGATAGGATTATTACCTGAACGAAGAGGGTGTCACAGTGCCCCCGAAGCGCGACCGTACGCTGCAGACGACGCTCATGGTGACCGTTATCATTTTCGCGAGCAAGGCGGTAGGCTTTGTGCGCGAAATTCTCCGCGCCAACTACTTTGGCACCGGCGTAGAAAACGACGCTTATGTCGCCGCCTACAGCCTTTTCTACATCCCCATCATGCTGCTGACGTCGATGATCTCCTCTACGATGGTACCGCTCTACATCGACGCCCGGGCGCAGGGCGGCGCGAAGCGTGCCAACCGCTTCGCGTCAAACGCGCTGAACCTGTTCGTACTGATTGCCGTTGCGCTGAGCGCACTGATGATGGTGTTCGCGCGGCCGATAATTCACTTGATCTATTCCGGTTACGACGCGGCGCGCCTTGACATGGCGGTACACATGGCGCGCATCATGATGCCGTCCATGCTGTTTGTCGTCGCGTCGATCATGCTCTCGTCCGTCCTCAACGCGACGCAGCACTTCATGGCGGCGCAGCTGACGGGCTTTGCCCTCAGCTTTGGCATGATCGTATCGACCGTGGGCTTTTCGCCCCGCTACGGCATCGACGCGCTGGCCTGGGGTGTGTTCGGCGCGGGCATCCTGCAGGTAATGATCCTGCTCCCCGCGCTTCGCGGCGATTTCCGCTATTCCGCAATCGTTCGACCCAGGGATGAACGCTTTAAGAAGATGCTGACGCTGGGCGTCCCGGCACTTTTGTCGATGGCTGTCACCGAGATGAGCCACATGGTCGATCAGGCGCTTGGCTCCGGGCTCAACGCGGGCGACGTTTCATCGATGGACTACGCGTTTCGGCTGATTACCGTCATCACCGGTGTGATCGGCGTGCCAATCACCACGATCATGTTCTCGCGCATGAGCGAGAAGGCGGCGGAAAAGGACAGGCAGGGCATCGTGGGCATCGTGACGCAGAGTGCCGAGGTGCTCCTGATGGTGCTTTTGCCGATCACCGTCTTGGGCGGTGCGCTGTCTCAGGACATCATCCGGCTTACCTACATGCGCGGCAGATTCGACGAACAGTCGATGATGGTCACCAGCGGCGTGTTTTTCAGCTATCTTCTGGGCGTCGTCAGCTTCTGCGTGTCGGACCTTCTGAACCGCGCGTTTCACTCGATGCAGAAGACGCGAATCACAATGGCGGTTTCGCTGTGCGTCATGACGGCAAACGCCATCATCAGTTTCATTCTTTCGCGCTTCATCGGCGTCAACGGCCTTGCGCTGGGCACGGTGATCTCCAGCTTCATGGGCACGACGGCGCTGATCGTGCTGCTTCGAAAACAGCTGGGCAGGCTGGGCCTCTCCGCGATGGCGGTGGAGGTGGGGAAGATGGTCCTTGCCGCGGGTGCGGCGCTTGCCGTTGCCCTTCTTCTCAAGGACCTTCTGGGCGGGCGAAACGACGCGCTGCAGGTGCTTCTGCGACTTGTCGCGGCGGGGATCGGCGCTCTTGGGGTCTATCTTTGCGCGCTCAAACTGATGCGCGCGCGCCAGCTTAACCTCTTAAAACTAATGCTGAGGAGAAAATGATGCGGTACAAGGGCATTTTTATCGACGCGGACGATACTCTGTTTGACTTTCAGGCCGGCGAGCGCGAGGCCGTCGGGCGGGTGCTTGAACATCTGGGCATCGTAGATCCCGGCGCGGCCGCCGCGTATCAGGTGATCAACGCCGGGCTGTGGCTGGATCTGGAAAAGGGGCTGACCACGCAGGCGCAGCTCAAGATTAGGCGGTTCGAGCTTTTAATGACGCGCTATGGCGTTTCAGGCAATCCGACCGAGGCGGCGGAATACTACGTGGAAGCGCTGTCGGAACAGTCCATGCTGCTGCCCGGCGCACTCGAGGCGGTGCAGGAGGTTGCCGGGAGGCTCCCGGTGTCGGTTGTGACCAACGGCATATCCGCGGTGCAGCGCGGACGCATGAGCCGCTCGCCACTGCGCTTCCTCATCAAGGATTTTGTGATCTCCGAGGAGATCGGCATCGCCAAGCCCGATCCGCGGGTGCTCGAAATCGCGCTGGGCAATCTGGGTCTCGGGCGGGAGGATGCTTTGATGGCCGGAGACGGCGTGGCCGACATGCGCTGCGCGAAAAACGCGGCGGTGGACGGTTGTTGGCTCAACATGGGCGGGAAAAAGCTGCCGGAAGATCTCAGCCCCCGGTACGAAATAGACCACATTTCGCTGCTTCCGGCCATTGCGCTGGGGTAGGGGATAGAGCGCATCCAATGGGTTCCCGGCGACACGTTCGCCGAGAACCTGTTTTTATGAAGCGTATTTCATATGCTCATGGTACCGCAGAAAGCCGAGGGTTCTCGGGGTTGGAAAACCGAGCCATATAAATCTGGAATACCCCTCTGGGGAAATTGCGATGGCTTCAGCCCTTGTATATGGGCCTTCTTTTTGTTATAATGAAAGCACATAACAGAGAATTCGCAATTCGGTACTAAAATATCTATTCGCACATGTTGATTGTACGTTGTGCCGAAAATGCATTCATTATTTTACAATCGATACCGTGGTAGCGATATGAAAAGGAAAGGAAATGTGCATGAAAACCCATGACTTTCCAGGCGGGGTTCATCCGCGCAGCCCTTCGGCAGAAGGGAAGCCAGTTGCACAGAAAGCCATTCAAATCATGCCTGCACCCGAATGCGTGGTGATACCCATGCTTCGGATTACCGGCGCACAGCTCACCCCGCTGGTCAAGCGGGGCGATTTTGTTCGTCTGGGGCAGAAGATCGGCGACAGCGATGCCGTGAACAGCGCGCCGGTTCATGCCAGCGTGTCGGGCAAGGTGATTGCGGTGGAGGCGAGGCCGCACCCGAGCGGGAAGCGTACGATTCCGGCTGTGGTGATCGTGAACGATCACCAGGACGCGTGGGACGATTCTTGCGTGCCGCCACAGAACCCCGACGATCTTTCAGGGGAAGAACTCTCGCGCATCGCCCGGGAAAAAGGCGTGGTGGGTCTGGGCGGCGCGACGTTTCCGACCCACATCAAGCTCAATCCATCCAAGCCGGCCGATGTATTGATCATCAACGGCTCGGAATGCGAACCGCTGTTGTCCGCGGATTACCGCCTGATGGTGGAGCGCGCGGACGCGATTATCGACGGTGCGCAGTTTGCCCGGCGGTCGGTGGGCGCGAAACGCGTGTATGTCGGCATCGAAGGCGACAGCCCCGAAGCAATTCGTTCGGTAAAGGCGGCGGCGAAAGGCACGGACATAGAAATCGTGCCACTGTCCGCGAGGTATCCGCAGGGCGGCGAGCGGCAGCTCATCTACACCCTGACCGGCCGGAAGCTGTCTATGGCAGACCTTCCATCGGATGCGGGCTGCGCGCTGATGAACGTGGGCACGACGGTGGCGCTGCACCGAGCGGTGCGGGAAGGAAGGCCGCTGATCGACCGGGTGGTCACCGTGGCGGGCGGCGCCGTGCGGGAGCCTGCGAATCTCTTGGCACGCATCGGGACGAGCGTTGGAGATCTGATCGAGTACTGCGGAGGATACCGGGAAGGCGGCGCGGGTAAGCTCATCGCCGGCGGCCCGATGATGGGCGTCGCACTGGCAAGCGATGAGGTGCCTGTGATCGCGGGCACGTCGGGCGTTCTGGCGTTGACCGCGGACGAGGCGCTTGTGCCCGAACCGAGCGCCTGCATGCGCTGCGGGCGCTGTCATTATGTCTGCCCGATGAACCTTCAACCCTACGCCATTGACGCGGCCATCGCCGTTGACAATGTGGGCCTCGCGGCCCGGTTCAATGCGCATGAGTGCATTGAGTGCGGCGCCTGCGTGTACATCTGCCCGGCCCGGAGGCATTTATTGCAGAACATTCGCCTGGCCAAGAAACTGGTACGCGGCAGCGCCGCGACAAGATAACCGGCGCGGCCCGGCAGGAGGAAAGTTATGAAGTTGAACGTCTCCCCGTCCCCACACATCCGGGCGCCCCAGGACACGCGCTTTCTCATGCGCGGCATGCTGATCGCGCTGTTACCAGCCTGCGCGGTGGGCGTTTACCGCTTTGGGTACCGGGCGCTGATTGTACTGGTGCTCACCACCGCTACGGCCGTCCTGACGGAGTGGCTGCTCCATCGGCTGATGAAGCGGCCGAACACGGCCCAGGACCTTTCCGCCGCGGTCACGGGACTGCTGCTTGGCATGAACCTGCCCGCAAGCGCGCCCTGGTGGATGTGCGTCGTTGGCTCGATTTTCGCGATCGGCCTTGTCAAGGTGCTGTTCGGCGGGCTTGGCAATAACTTTGTCAACCCGGCGTTGGCCGCGAGGGCATTCCTCTTGGCGAGTTTCCCGACCCGGATGACCGCGTGGACGGAGCCTGGCAATTCGCTTCTGGCCAACGCCACCGATGCGGTTTCCACGGCGACGCCGCTTGCGCTGATGAAGCAGGGCGGCGCGGCATTCAGCGTCTCCGGTGGCGCGGGAGCGGACCTTTTGCGCCTTCTCTTCGGCGATTCGGGCGGCGCAATCGGCGAGGTCAGCGCGCTGGCGCTCGTAATCGGCTTTGTGTGGCTGATCGTCTTCGGCGTGGCTTCGCCTCGCATTCCGCTGGTATACATCCTCACGGTATTTGCCGGGACGGCGCTCCTGGGCGGCACAACGGGGCAAGGGGCCTATCCGGCCCTCGTAAACGGCGCGGCGCACGCGCTGTCCGGCGGGCTCTTCCTGGGCGCGCTCTTCATGGCGACAGACCCCTCCACTTCGCCCACGACTGCGGTGGGGCAGTGGATCTACGCGTTCGGCTGCGGCGCGCTGACGGTGGTCATACGCCTCTTTGGCGGGTATCCGGAGGGGGTAAGCTTCGCAATCCTCATCATGAACCTTTGCGTACCGCTGATCGAACGCGGCGTGCGCGCGCGCTCCTTCGGGGAGGTGAAAACGCGTGCGTAGCATACTGCATCTGGGCGGACGGCTCTTTCTGATCGCGCTGGTGGCAGGGCTCGCGCTGGGCGCAACCTACCACTTCACCAAGGAGCCCATCGCCTACCAGCAGGCGATCGCAACCGCCGGGGCGCGCGCCACGGTGATCGAAGGCGTCGCGCTGCCCGACGAGGGCGCGGAGTTGACCGGAAACGTTCGCGGCGCCTACGTTACGGAGGCGGGCGGGCGCGTGATTGAGGTCGTCACGAGCGGCTATGGCGGCGAATTTCTGGTGACCGTGGGCATCGCGCCGGACGGCGCGATCACCGGCGTCAGCATCGGTGAGAATCAGGAGACGGTGGGTCTGGGCAAGAACGCCGAAAAGCCTGAATTCACCAATCAGTTCCTGCTGAAGAACGACCGGATTGAAGTGGTCAAGAGCGGCGCGACCGGCAATCAGATCGACGCGCTGACGGGCGCGACGATCACAACCAAAGCGGTTGCGGACGCGGTCAACGAGGCGCGGGAATTCGCACTGAAACGGGGAGGTGCGGCGGGATGAAATCCGTAAAAGTGTTCTTGAACGGTCTTTGGAAGGAAAACCCCACTTTCCGGATGCTTCTGGGCATGTGCCCGACGCTTGCGGTATCCACGGCGGCCGTCAACGGCATTGGCATGGGGCTTGCCGCGACGGTCGTGCTCACCTGTTCGAACGTGTTTGTATCACTGCTTCGCAATTTCATCCCGAGCGAGGTGCGCATCCCGTCCTACGTGGTCATCATCGCGTCGTTCACCACCATCGTGCAGCTGCTGCTGAAGGCGTTTTTGCCGGCGCTGGACGCGGCGCTGGGGCTTTACATTCCGCTGATCGTGGTCAACTGCATCATCCTCGCCCGGGCGGAGGCATTCGCCAGCGGCAATGGCCCGTGGCTCAGCGCGGTGGACGGATTGGGCATGGGGCTGGGCTTCACACTGGCGCTGACGGCGTTCGCCGCCATCCGTGAGGTGATCGGCGCGGGCACGATCTTCGGCGTGGCCATCCTCGGCGGGCAGTACGAGCCGGTGATGATGGCGCTGATGGCCCCGGGTGGCTTCATCACGCTGGGGCTTCTGCTGGGCGTGATCAACTTCGTCTCCAAGAAGAAGAAAAAGGAGGTGCGGGTCGATGGATTACATTGTGCGGCTTGTCCTAATAGCGATCGGTGCGGCGCTGGTCAATAACTTTGTTTTGGTCAAGTTTCTGGGCATCTGCCCGTTTCTCGGCGTTTCGCAGAAGATCAAGTCCGCCGTCGGGATGGGCATGGCGGTGTCGTTTGTAATGGGCATGGCCTCCGCGATGACCTGGATGGTGCAGAAGTGGGTGCTGGAGCCGCTGTCGATTGGCTTTATGCAGACCATCGCGTTCATTCTGGTGATTGCGGCGCTGGTGCAGTTTGTCGAGATGGTGCTCAAAAAAACCAACCCCGCGCTGTACCGCTCGCTGGGCGTGTACCTTCCGCTGATTACCACCAACTGCGCGGTCCTGGGTGTGGCAATCCTCAACATTGAGAACTCCTATGACCTTCTGGAGAGCATCGTAAACGGCGTGTTCGGCGGCGTGGGGTTCACGATCGCGATCGTTCTGATGGCGGGCATCCGCGAAAAGCTGGAAAGCGCGTCGATTCCCGAGTGTATGCGGGGCTTCCCGATCACGCTGGTGGCGGCGGGGCTGATGGCCATCGGCTTTCTGGGCTTTGCCGGGCTGGGCGGCGGCTGACGCACTTAGGACGTATTAGGAGGGAATTATGTCGATCATTTGGATCAGCGCGGCCGCTATTGCCGCCATCGGCCTTTTGATGGGTGCGGCGCTGGCCGTGGCCGGGCGGTTTTTCTCGGTGGAAAGCGACGAGCGCGTGGAACAGGTGCGCGCACTCCTTCCGGGCGCCAACTGCGGCGCCTGCGGTTACCCTGGCTGCGACGGCCTTGCGTCCGGCATCGTGATGGAGGGTGCGCCGGTGAACGCGTGCACAGTCAACACCTCGGAAAACAACCTGAAGATTGCCGGGGTCATGGGCGTGGGCGCGGACGAGATCAAACCGCTGACCGTGCATGTGCACTGCCGCGGAACCCGGGAAAACGCACCGCTGCAATTCAACTACCAGGGCCTGAACGACTGTCGGGCGGTGGACGCCATCGACGACGGGGTTAAAAGCTGCCCCTTCAGCTGTCTGGGGTTTGGGAACTGCGAGCGGGTTTGCCCCGTGGATGCGATCCGGATCATCGACGGGCTCTCCGTCATCGATCACGAAAAGTGCATCACCTGCGGCAAATGCGTGGCCGAGTGCCCGCGCAACATCATCCGCCTGGTACCCGTGGACAGCGCCGTGCGCGTGGACTGCATGAACGTACTCAAGGGAAAACTGGTCACCGAGAACTGCCAGGTGGGCTGCATCGGCTGCGGACTCTGTGAAAAGGCCTGCGCCTACGGCGCGATTGAAATGGTGAACGATCTGCCAGTCATCGATTACGAAAAGTGCGTGAAGTGCATGGCCTGCGCGGACAAGTGCCCGCGAAAGATTATCTGGCCGAGAAGGCCCGGGCCCAGCAGGGGGAAATCGGCTTAACGGCTCAATGCGTATGCGGAGGGCCTTCGAATTCGGTGCCTCGGAGAGCTGAAAGATCCTTTCAATGGAAAAGCCATGCCGGTTTCCGGCATGGCGCAGACCATCGACAAAGGTCCCGTAGGCTTTCAATCGTTCCCGGCGGCGTGTACGCCGGGAACGGGATAACGCCACCAGTACGGATATTGGTGGCGTTACCTGCACATCCAGTCAGTGCGCCGCCCGGAAATCTCAGAGGATTTCAGGCGCACGCAGGGCTTTCCCCTTCGCATCAAAAAAGCCGCAGGTTTTTTGATGCCTTGAGCTATGCCGGTTTTCTGGCATGGCTTTTGCGCGCTTTGATACGCTTTTCAGGTCTTGCCGCTGCCCGCCCAGGCCTTGAATTTCTCCATGGCCTCCTGCACGGAGGGCGACGGCATCCGTCGGGCGATGCGGGCGTAGGATACCCTGCCCGGCTC
>JAEZTD010000102.1 GCA_023443705.1 Bacillota bacterium
TCTCTCCAAGTTTTGTCCGCAGCGCCCGCTGCTCTGGCGTGATCCTGCTCTTTCCCATTCGTAAACCTCCGTGATGTTTCTATTCTACCACCACTTACGGTTTACACAAAATTTGGGACGGTCTCACTCAGGAGGCTATCCTTTAGCGCGAGCACCTACTTTATGTAAATGATATCATTTACCAGCCTGATCGGAATCCTGCTCATCCCTCAGTTTGGTCAATGCGCCGGTGATGAATCCAGGCAACTTGATGCCCATCTCGCCCACGTTTTCCACAATGGAGAGGCCCTCATTGGCGATAAAGAAAAAAGCCGTAGCCGTGCGGAACACGCCCGCCGCATTCCCAATAATCCGGTCGAGTTGTGCCGCCAGGATGACAATCAGGAAGACCGCCCCCTTCTTCATCAGGCCCTCGAAGCCAACAGACGACCTGAGCGTCTTGGTTTTGAACGCCGCGGCGACTCCGGTTATGTAGTCCATGATAATGAAGATGAGCAGGATCTCCAGGCTCTTGTCCCAGCCGCCCAGAAGCGTCGATGCCACGCCCGCGGCAATGGCGGTCAGGGTGGAAAAAAAAGTGTCCTTCATTTGCTTGCCTCCTCGGAGTATTCCTTGCTGATCCAGCATACCTCGCCACCTAACAGGATCGGGACCCAGCCGCCCGTGTTTGCTTGCGTCAGCAGCGCGCCCTTCTTGACCGCCTTGACCACATCGAAATTCGTCCCTGGACCGGTGCGGATGTTGACCTCGCCACCGGTGACACGGATGCTTCCCGGCTGTGCGGGCTGCTCCGGGTCGGTAGGCTTCTCAGCCAAAGGCGCAAGACCCAGCGCGGCGAGTGTCGCGGCATCACCCTTGCCTGTGATCGGCAGACCGGCTGCCTTTTGGAACGCTTTCACCGCTGCCTGCGTCTTCAGGCCGAACTCGCCATCGCCGTTCAAGTCAGCACTGGCCTTGGCGTTGAGCGCCTTCTGCATCGCGGCCGTGCGGTAGCCCCTGTGGCCCACGACCAGATCGCAGGCAGGGTTGTACCTCACCACCGCGCATACCTTGCCAGCGTAGTGCGTCAGGCTGTCCATCCGGACGCCATATGCAGTACCTCTGGCATGGACTATCTTCGACGCGGACGCCACCATCGTCACGTGTGTGATCTTGTTCGCCCGGCTGGTCTTCATGGTGTTTAGGAATTGCAGGTCGCCCGGCTGGTTGGCCTTGGCGATCACTGACGAACCGCCCAGCTTCTTTCCGATCTCGGCGTAGGTCGCCGGCCAGAGCAGTTCGAAGTCATCGTCGTAGACCTCGTTGCAGGACAGCGGGACGCGCCCGCCATACATCCAGGCCTTGCCCTGCGCGCTATATGCACGCGCGACGAGAGATGAGCAGTCAAAAATGTTCTCCTGCGTCCGTCTTGCTTGGCTGTACCTGCAGCCAACTTTGGTGACCGCCCAATCTCGGGCAGCCTTTGCGATTTCCGAATGCGTCATTTGTACCAACCTTTCTGCCCTGTAAAAGGGCATAAAAATTGCGCTTCCTAGCGCTGAATAGTTGGGCATTGAAGAGATTTCAGATAGCAATGTACTGTACCTGCAGCGTCGTCGCTGTGGAGCGCGCCGCGTTGCGCGAGATGTTCAAAGTAAAACCCGTCGTCGTAAGGTTAGTGCTCCCCAACGAATATGAGTCCAGGGACGTGGCGGCTCTGGGCCAACCCAAAAGCACCACGGAAGGGGCTACCGGCAGCGGTGTATCAAAAGTGACCGCATATGTGTAATTTGTGTCCGCTGCCCAAGTTGAACGGGTCAATTCGTAGGTACCGACGCGAACGCCCAGGTTCGCCAGCGTAGCGCCCAGATTCGCGCGCACAGCCGCAGGATCGACAAAAGTCAGTGCGTCCTCAAAGCTGACCGCTCCACCAAACCGGCTCGGTATGCCCACGTCAAACAGGCTTGCGGTATCCGCTGCCTTGCCAATGGCCATGCCCTCGCCAGAGGAGTGCAGGTCAAACCAGATCTTCGAGGACGCAAGGTCCACTTCAACGGTCGTGGTGCTGTACTTGTCCGTCAGCGACGCCGACACGACGTATGCGGCAGACGTGATCGTGCCTGCGCCGATGACCCCGGTCACCGTCGCGCTGTACGACGGAATCGCGCTCATCCCCACCGAGGAGCCATACGCGCCCCCAGCTAGCTTGAACTTCAGCGTTCCGGCCCTAACGTTCAGATTGTTGACTGGCGCGAAGGATACGGTCAAGACGTACTTGATGTAAGTCCCGGTATTGGAAACTACACCGCCCGATGTACAGCGCATCACAGAAAACGCCGTAATGATTGGCGCGAAGTACTGGTACACGGTCGCGGCCGCGGCGTTGGTATACGTCGCCGTCTGCCCACGCGAATCCACCACCGTCACCGTCCCCGAAAGCACGCCATACTGTGCCAGCACGTCCGTCGTGATGATGTTCGTCGCGGATGAGTAGGTCACGCCGCCGATGGTGAGCCGGTATTCCACGATGGTCGCGCCATAGACTGATGATGCCGTGATCGTGCATTTCGTCCAGCTTCTGTTTTGCACGTACACGCCGATGGTATCGCCTACGGGATTCTGCAGCACAAACGGTGCCGAGGAGATCGTCGGCACATAGGAGGCCGGCACATTCAGCGGGAACGTCAGCGCGCGCGATGATTGAAAGACGCCGCCCAGATAATTCTCCAGCGTGAGCGTGACGTCGCCCACCATGTCGTCCGTGATCTGATTGGCGAGTGTTGCGGCCGGTGTCCAATTGACGGACGATCCGGCTACGACTCCGGTGGCGAGCACGCCGCTCGCCGTTCCGATGGAATACGACAGGTTGGGCGTCAGCCCGCTGCCCACGTTCTCGACCGTGATGGCTGATTGCACGCCGATGGTGAAC
>JAEZTD010000107.1 GCA_023443705.1 Bacillota bacterium
GAATCGGCGCGGGGATCAGCCGGGACAGCGACTGCATGCCCTTGCCGCCCTTGGCGCGGCGGGCGTACTTGTCGTCAAAGTCGACCAGATCCTCGCCGCCGAGGGGCATTTCAAGCTCCGAGGCGCGGACTTCCTCGCCATAGCCCAAGACAGAGCAGTTGACCTCCCGGCGCTTCGTCACGCCTTTTTCGATCAGCACGCGGCGGTCGAAGGACACGGCCACCTCCAGCGCCTCCTCAAGGCCCTTGCGGTCGTTTGCGCGCTTGATGCCGATTGAGGAGCCAAGGTTCGCGGGCTTTACATAAACGGGATACTCCAGCGCCGCTTCGACCTTCTCAATACAGGCGGCGCGGTTTTTCTTCCACATCGCCCGATCGATCCAGGTATCCGGCAGCACCGGGAAGCCGCAGCTTCTGAAGAGCTGCTTCATCGCGATCTTGTCCATGCCCACCGAAGAACCCATCACGCCCGCGGAGGTGTAGGGCACGTCCATCATCTCCAGCATGCCCTGCAGCGTGCCATCTTCTCCGTTCATGCCGTGCATGGCAAGGAGCGCCACGTCGGCGGACGCCGCCACCTTCTCGCCCTTTGAGAACAGCCCGCGCTTCGGCTCCGGGTCGATCAAAAGCAGCTTTCCGCCGTCCGCGGTGGGCAGCACCCGCTTCGCCTGAGCGGGGTCGAAGGACGGGTAGAAGGAGATGTCCTTCAGCCGCTCGCCCACGTACCACGCGCCGTCCCGCGCGATGTAGACCGGGAACGCGTCGTACTGCTCCCTGTCCAGCGCCCCCAGCGCCTGAATGCCGGTAATGATCGAAACGTCATGCTCGCAGGTGCGGCTGCCAAAAAGCACCGCCACGCTCAGCTTCATGCGAAAACCTCCTTAATTATCTCGCCGGAGACCCCGTACCCAACGCAGGGAGCCTACACATAATTTTCGATATAATGAACCGGATAGCGATCCCAGTAGCCTCTATAGATGCGGTCACCCCGGCCATCAAGATTCATTTGATACATTCGAAATGACACCAGTATGCTTTTCGGCTGCCACAGCTCTTCATAGGTGTATTGATATTTCATGCCCAACCGCTTCATAACTTCGCCGCTGCGAGGGTTATTGACATCGTGGGTGGCCGTGACATGCGTAAGTCCATCTTCTTTGATCCGTTTCAGGACTGCCTTGCCCGCCTTTGTCGCGATTCCCTTATGCCAGAATTCCCTTCTCAGCCCATAGCCGAGATCATGGCTGTCCTCCATGCCGACATGAACGTAGCCGATCGGGACATTGTCGGCTTTCATGCAAACCGCGTACCGATACGCCCTGGGCTGCTCGTATGCCGCGGCGTATTTTTCATGGAAAAACTCCTTCGCCTCGTCCAGCGATTTCAGCGGGAACCACGGCAGGTAGGTGTTCACCTCTACATCCCTGTTGATCTCAAATATGGCTTCGATGTCGTCGCCTGTGAATTTTCTTAGCACCAACCGCTCGGTTTCCAACATCGGCGTATTCTGAGCGTTCACATTCTCCCTCCGGAATTCATCCCTCGGAATAGTTATCGGGCAGATCGTTCTCGAACAAAATCACGTCGCCCGGCCGCGCAACGCGGGCGATGATCGCCTTGGCGTCTTCGAGGCTCGCCACCGGGAACAGGTTCTCGCGGTCAAAGCCCGTCGAGAGAAGCCCCCGGGCGATGGGCCGGGTGCGCCTCGGGCCGACGAGAATGGCGATGTCGCAGGCGGCGGCCATCTGCTGGCCGAAGCGGAAGTTGAGCTCCTCTTCCTTTTCGCCCTGCTCCACAAGGCCCGGCGTCACCACGATGTGCCGCCCGGGAAAACCCGAGAGCACCTCGAAAGCCGCCGCCGCGCCGGAGGGGTTGGCGTTGAAGGCATCGTCGATGACCGTCATGCCGTTCGCGCCCTCGATCAGCTGCAGCCGGTGCTCCACCGGCTGGACGCGGGCGACGCCCCGCGCGATTTCCTCAAGCGTCATGCCCAGGCGGCGCGCCACCTGGCAGGACAGGACGATGTTTTGGATGTTGTGCTTGCCCAGGAGCTTCGTTTCGCAGGCCACGCGGCCGCCCTCGCCGTCGCAGAGGGTAAAGCGGCTGCCGGCAGGGCCTGCGGTGATGTCCTCGGCGTACATGGACAGGAAGCCCGACCCGGTGGACAGCCCGGCGCGGTACTTTTCGCCCTTCGCGCGGGCGTAGAGCCTGTCGCACCAGCCGCCGTCGTCCGCGCCGAAGAACGCGACACCGCCCGGTTCCAGCCCTTCGATGAGTTCAAACTTGGTATTGGCGATGGTCTCGATGTTGTGCATCGTTTCAAGGTGCTGCTCGCCCACGCTGGTCAGGATGCCGTACTTCGGGCGCACGAGATCGCAAAGCTCCTTGATGTCCCCCGCATGGCGCGCGCCCATCTCGGCGACGAACACCTGGTGGAACGGCTCCAAATTCTCGCGGATGACCCGCGTCAGGCCCATCGGCGTATTGAAGCTGGAAGGCGTCGCCAGGACGGAGTACTTCTCGCTGAGGATCGCCGCCAGGATGAACTTGGTGGATGTCTTGCCGTAGCTGCCGGTGATGCCGATCTTGATGAGGTCGCTCCGCGCTTCGAGCTTTTGGCGGGCATCGTTAAAGAAATACGCGTTGACCCGCTTCTCCACGGGCTGCATGAGATAGCCCGCCGCCAGCGCCAGATACGGAATGCCCGCAAAAAGGAGGTAGGGCGGCACACCCAACCACGACAAGACCGCCGCAGCCGCCAGCGCGACGAGGCAGGCGGCGGCAAAGAGGCGCTTCATGCGCGGCGTATAGGCCAGGGGTTTTTTGGGCGGGGTGATGTACTGTGTTTCGTTGAGCCGCCACGCCGCCGCGCCAAAGCCGATGAGGACGATCACGACGGAAACGATGCGGGCCGCTTCGCGGTTCATAAAGAGCGAAAGAATCAGCGGCAGAAGGAGCTTCGCGATCACCGCGATGACGCCGATGTTGAGCGTCCACCCCAGGAGTTTGTCGCGATTTTTGCCCAGCCACCGACCGTAGCCATCCAGTTGGTAGCTCTCCAGTTGCAGCATGTGCAGATAATAGCGGCTGGTTATGGCCGAAATCGCCGCCACCAGGATGAATTCCAATGCTTCAAGCCAGCTCAAGCGTTTGACTCCTCCAAGAATTTCATCACAATTGCCCTGAAATCGCCATAGCGGTCGAGGTAGGCGAAGTGTCCTGCGTCCTCAAAGACCACGAGTCCGGCGTCCGGAATTTCCTTTTCCATGACCTTCCCTATCCACAGCGGCGTCTGGTCGTCCATCGCGCCCCAAATGAGCAGCGCCGGAGACTTTATGCCCGGAAGGTACGGCCTGAGGTCCTGATGGATGATCCGGTTGAACGTGGGCCGCATGGCAGGCGATAGCGCACGGTAATCGGCGGAGCCGAATTTTTGGATCAGCGCCTCCCGAAAAGCGTTTACCAGTTTTTCGCCCAGCAGCGCGTGCGCCGGGGCGGACTCCGCCAAGCCCTTGAGCGCCTTGTAGAGCGTGGTTTTCGCCCTGCGCTTGTTTGACGCGGGCGCGATCAGCCCGGCGGCGCCGGTCAGAACCAGCTTGCCCGTCAGTTCCGGATATGTGGCCGCGAGCAGGATGGTCACCCGCCCCCCGAAGGAGTGGGCGACGATGTCCACGCCCTCCAACTTCAATTGGCGTAGAAAGGCCGCGGTAAGTTCCATGTATTCAGTGACCGACCAGGGTTCTCGGGGCTCCGGCGAGCGGCCGAAGCCGGGAAAGTCCACGGCGACGACCTCCCGCGACGGGGAAAAATCCCGGATCAGCGGAAGCCAGCTCTCGATTTTTCCGCCCCAGCCGTGCAAAACGAGGAGCGGCTTGCCCGCTCCCTGCCGCTCGTAATACAAAGTCTGTCCGCCGGATTCAAAGATCATCGGTTCACCCCGGAAAGATTATAGCGCATCCGCGCATAAAAGGAAAGTGATTTATTCATCGCAGGGCGAGCGCATTTACTTCGTACCTGCGCTCGCATGGAAACGAGGGACAGACGGCGCCTGAAATCCTTCCGGATTTCCGGGCGGCGCCGGGTCGGGTATGCATTTCTCAAACGAAATGCCGCCCGCGCCGCCGTACACGCCGCCGACGCGATTTAACATGAAGGGGCTTCGCCCCTCCATGCCTCCCCGGCGAATCGGTAAACGTTGCTTTCGGCAAATGCGGTGGTCCTATTGTTCATCGACGAGAAACGGATCGTCCTCCGGGTGCGCCTCAGGCAGATGTTCGCAAGCCATCACCAGCGCGTCCTCGTTGTTGTCGGCGTAGTAGCGCTTGCGAAACCCGACTTCCTGAAAGCCCAGCTTTTTGTACAGCGACTGGGCGACGGCGTTCGACCGCCTGCATTCGAGCGTCATGTACACCATGCCGGTGTCCGCGGCCAATTGCATCAGCGCACGGGTGATTTTTTCCCCCAGCCCTTGACCCCGTCTGTCCTTCCGAACGGCGACATTGGTCACGTGAGCCTCGTCCAACACCAGCCACATCCCGGCATAGGCGACGGGCACACCGTCCTCCCGGGCGACCAGGTAGCGCGCGCAGGTGTTCTCGGCTACCTCGCGGACGAACGCGTCACGCGACCACGGCACCGCGAAGCACTGTTTCTCAATCTCGCTGACCGCGTCCACGTCATTCATCGTCATCAGGGCGATTTCAATCATACGCTCTCCCCGCGCCGCGCATCCCGCTCGCGCTCGGCCTGCGGCTTTCGAAGGTAGATGGGTTCCAGCGCCTCGCCCGGTACGCGAAGAGACGGATCACTATCCGCCAGATAGCAGGCGGCTTCCGCGCGAAGGGCGGCAAGGTGCGGCTTCTGCAGTATGGCGCGGCTGCCCAGCGCCGCGCGGATCGCTTCGCCGTGGACCGAAAGGCCGTCTCCGGTAAAGAGGAAGCGGCCATCGGGCGGAAGCGCCGCGATAAAATCCGTCAGCTTCAGCGCCTCGTCCGGGCACAGCCGCTCCGGCAGCGCGCCTTCCGCAAAGCGGAAGCGCGCCGAGTACACCTGGCCGCGCCGGGCGTCCAGAATGGGGCAGATCTCGCCGTCAAAGCCGAACGCGCCGGCGGAAAGCGCCTCGAGCGCGTTCACCCGCGCGACGGGGATTTTTAGCGCCAGCGCGAAGCCCCGCGCCGCGCACACGCCGATGCGCACCCCTGTAAACGAGCCCGGCCCCGCCACGCAGGCGATGAGTTCCACCTCCGCCAACGAAACGCCCGCGGCCGTAAGCGCCCGGTCGACCAGCGGCATCAGCGTCTCCGAGTGGGTCAGTCCCACATCCGCCGAAACCGAATAGCGGGGCTTTCCGCCCCGCCATACCGAAACCGACGCCACCGGGCCGGAGGTGTCCATTCCAAGAATGGTCAAGCGTCTCCCTCCCATTCCTTGAGCGCGGACGAAAACGCCGCCTCACGGCCCTCCATGCCGGAAAAGGACAGGCGGATAACCCGCTCGTCCTCCCCCGCGCCCCGGCCGATTTCGGCCTCGACGCGCGGAGAGATGTCCATGTCCGGAAAGGGCCATTCAATGAGCGCGATCCAGTCGCCGCCGGTAAATTCGTCCAGCCCGGCGGCGTAGTATTCGTCCTCGTCCGCGAGCCTGTACAGGTCAAAGTGGCTGACGTGACCGTAGGGCTGCATCAGCGTGAAGGTGGGGCTGGGCATCGTCCCGGTCACGCCATGCGCCCGCGCCGCGCCCCGGGCCAGCACGCTCTTGCCCGCGCCCAGGTCGCCCGAGATTAAGAGGCTGTCGCCGCTTCGGAGCATCGCGCCCAGCGCGAAACCGAAGCGGCGCGTGTCATCCGCTGAATGCGTCCGGTACATTTTGCCTCCAGTTAACCGTTAAGAAGCCGCGACAGCCGCTTGTATAGAAGCGCGGTGATGCCGCAGAGCACGATACCCTTGATGAGGTTGAACGGCACCGTCGCCAGAAGGATCATATCCCAAAGGCTGTTGATGGCCGGGATGATGGCCTTCATCATGCCGACGATCGCCTCCACCGGGAAGCCCATCACGTTCTGATAGAACGGAATCAGCACGTAGTAGTTTGCCAGCGCACCGACGATCGTCATCAGGACGATGCCTACGACCATGCCGATCAGCGCGCCCTTCAGCGTTCGGTTGCGGCGATAGATTAGCGAAGCCGTCACCACGAGCGACGAGGAAACCAGAAAGTCCGCCAACTCGCCGACACCCTGGCTGTCCGAAGTGATGCAGCCGATCGCGGCCTTGATGAAGGTTATCACCACGCCCGCAACCGGACCCATCGCGAAACCCCCGAGCAGCGCCGGCAGCGTCGAAAAGTCTAGCTTGTAGATCGGCGGGAAGATCGGTATGCCGGGGATCAGGAACAGGATGGCCGCCGCCGCGCTCAGTACGCCGATGCGCGTGACTTTTTTGATGTTGGTGTTCATCTTGTGTTCTCCTCTCACGATAAGGCCCCTGCATAAACCGTTCGCAGGGGCCTTTTCGGCACGTGAAAGAACAAATCTTCTTCCATCCAGACTCAAAGGCCGCCATTGACCTTCTTACTGTCGGCTTCGGAGTTTCACCGAATCGGCCTTTCGGCTCGCGGGCTATACCGCCGGTGGGGCTTCGCACCCCGCCCTGAAGACGTTATACAGTTGTGGCACCTATAATAGCCCCGGCCTTCGGCTTTGTCAACGGCAAAAACGTTATTTTCCGATGACCGCCGGGCCCACCGGGCGCACGCGAAGCTCGGTCACCGCGCCCGAGCCGAACACGGCGTTCATCCGCGCGGCGTATTCGTCCATCATCGAGAGTGGCACGAAGGCGAGGATCGTCCCGGCGAAGCCGCCGCCGTGGATGCGCCACGC
>JAEZTD010000141.1 GCA_023443705.1 Bacillota bacterium
CTCGGGTTATGCTACCGTGCAGTCAAGGCGGGTAAGCAGAGCCCTGCTTCCCGCCTCATCCTACGAACTACCGCAAACTGCGTTTTGCCCCGCTTTTCGAGTTTACACAAAATCCGGGATTGACCCACTGAGCTGGCTGGACTAACCTAGAAGCCCTTTTCTATCGCCCATCGGCGCTAGATCCTTTTCATGTATAGTTATAATGGTTTTAACACGATAGCCCCTGCCTCGGTAATGCGTTTACTTGCTGATGACCGCCTGAGCAATGGTATTGTCCACAATCGCTTCAAAGGGAACTCGGGACGACAATTCACCTGCCCCCTCAACGATGTCCTGCATCCTTGTAAAGGCCTCTTCGTTCATAACGGGCGTCTGGCACCATGCACCTATGGTTTGATAGTTCTTTGCAACAGCCGTCAAAAGTTCCAAATCAGCATCGGGGAACTGGGGGGCAATCGCTTGAGCAATTTCTTCCGGTGTATGCTCCGCCACCCATTGTTGCCCCTTGGCTACAGCCTTCATGAAGCGGTAGTATAGATCGGCATTCTCTTTCAGCAGGCTCTTTCTCACCATGTAAGCCGTATACGATACCGTTCCGCTTTCTGCTCCCACCGACGCAACGATGTAGCCTTTTCCCTCTTTCTGACAAAGGCTGGCCGTCGGCTCAAAGAGCGTAACGTAATCAGCGTCGCTGCCCTCAAATGCGCCAGCCATGAGGTTAAACTGTATATCGGTGCGGACGTTGACGTCTGTCCCTGGCATGAGTCCCTTTTGCTTGAGCACATAGAGCAGAGTCATAAGCGGCATGCCGCCAGGCCTGCCGCCGATGATAGTCTTGCCCTTCAGTTCCTGCCAGTCAAAGGTCGTGTCGCTCGTGCGTCCCACTAGGAATGAACCGTCTGTATTGGTGAGCTGGCCGATGATCATGGCATGGTCTTCCTTGCCCTGGTTGTATACGTAAACCGCCGTTTCAGGCCCCATCAGCCCTATGTCCGCTTCCGACACCAGGACGGCTGTCATGCTTCTGTCCGACCCGCCGCCGTTGACGAGGTCAATCGTGATTCCTTCCTCCTCAAAGAACTTCAGCTCGATGGCCACGTATTGCGGCGCATAGAAAACGGAATGCGTCACCTCGTTGAGCGTAACTTTTTGAAGCTTCTCTTGTGCGAGCCCGGCAGGCGCCAACATAAGAATTGCAACCAGCAGCAGGACTAACCCCTTTTTCATGGGCATCCCTCCTTCTGAATGCACCGTATGCCGAAGAAAGGCATTATGTGAATTGCCAAGCTTCAAAAGCTGATGGGTATCAATGCATATAACATTCAACATTTTGATCAACTCATTTACAAAACCGGTACGTAGATCGGCGTAATCAACCAGTTACCGATTGCGGGCCTGCCAACCTCTACTCTAGCGATCCCGCCATCATTTTTAGCTTGTTGTTCGATATTACCTGTTGACTGCCGTCGGCTTTCCGCATAGAATAAGATCGAACAAACGTTCTTATTCTGTGAAGGAGGGCATTTTTCAATGGACGCAACCATCCTGCACGCGGACTGCAACGCCTTTTATGTCAGCTGCGAAATGAGCGAAAAGCCTTCCTTGCGCGGAAAGGCCGTGGTGGTC
Organism: Bacillota bacterium; assembly: GCA_023443705.1. Lineage (GTDB taxonomy): Bacteria > Bacillota > Clostridia > Christensenellales > Aristaeellaceae > JAEZHK01. The sequence continues at coordinate 1,627 of JAEZTD010000141.1, forward strand.
GCGGGCGATCCCGAGGCTCGGCACGGTATCGTCCTCGCTAAATCAGATCTTGCGAAAAAGGCTGGCATCAAAACCGGTAACGCGATCTGGCAGGCTAGGCAACTTTGTCCGAACCTGATCGTGCTGCCGCCCAACTACCGTCTGTATCTTAGAATGTCTAAAGAAACCCGTGAGATCTTTGAGGACTACACCGGCCGCGTTGAGCCTTTCGGTTTGGACGAAGCCTGGCTCGGCATGGGGCGCGACACCATCGAGCAGGGGCAGAAAGCCGCGGACGAAATCCGCGCGCGTATCTGGAAAGAGCTGGGCATCACCGCCTCCGTTGGCGTCGCGGACAACAAGATTATGGCGAAGCTGGGCTCGGACCTCAAAAAGCCCGACGCTACCACCGTTATCCGACCGGAGGACTACCCGCGCCTTGTCTGGCCGCTGCCGGTGGGAGAGCTTCTGTATGTTGGCCGCTCCACCGAGGCCAAGCTCACGCGCGTCGGCTACAAGACCATACCCGGCCCTAATGCGTGAGGTCGAGGCGCTATGAGCGAAATCCAACACGCTAGGCGCGCCCACGCGCTCCTGAACGCCTCCAGCTCCCACCGCTGGCTGGCTTGTCCGCCTTCGGTGAAGCTCTCCGAGCATTTCAACGACACGCCTTCGCTGTTCGCGGAAGAAGGTACCTACCTTCATGAACTGTGCGAGCTGAAACTGCATCGCTATCTGGGGGACATGCCGACCGCAGCCGTGGATGAGCTCTACGTCCGGCACAAGGACAGCGAGTTCTATACCGACGAAGCCGAAAGTGTCACAGATGAATACGTGGCCTTCTGCGTTGAAACCATCGAAGCTGTGTGGGCTGGCTGTCCTGACCCGCTGATCCTGGTGGAGCATCGGCTGGACTATTCCGAGTATGTGCCCGGCGGGTTCGGCACCGGTGACCTCGTCATCGTAGCGGATGGGGTGCTGGAGATCATCGACTTCAAGGGTGGCCGTGGTGTACGAGTAGACGCCGACCACAACAGCCAGCTCATGCTGTACGCGCTGGGCGCGCTCACCGAGTTCGACGCGCTCTACGACATCCGCTCCGTCCGCATGACCATTGTGCAGCCCAGGCTAGGCGGCGTCTCCACCTTCGAGACCACACCGGAGGCGCTGATCCTTTGGGCGGAAACGGAGGTGCGGCCTAAGGCGCAGCTTGCCTTTCGTGGCGAAGGAGCGTTCTGCGCGGGCGATCACTGCCGCTTCTGCCGCGCACGTCATACCTGCCGGGCCAGGAGCGAGTATCATATGCGGCTGGCCGCGCGGGACTTCAAGGCCCCGGACCTCCTGACTGACGAAGAGGTCGCCGACATCCTGCCGGTTGCCGATAGCCTCAATAATTGGGTTCAAGACCTTCTAGCATACGCCACACAGCAGGCGCTGGAAGGCAAAGCTTGGCCGGGGTACAAGTTGGTCGCAGGACGATCGGTGCGTAAGTACACAAGCGAGACCGAAGTCATCAAGACTGCCACCGGGGCGGGTTACACCGACATCTACAAGACCAGCCTGCTGGGGGTAGGGGAGTTGGAGAAGCGTATGGGCCGGAAGGCGTTCCAGGAGCTGCTGGGCAAGTACATCGTGAAGCCCACCGGCGTGCCCACTCTCGTCCCCGAGACCGATTCGCGGAAACCGTACTCGGATGCGGCGACCGACTTTACAAACTGAAGGAGGAGACCCTATGTCTTCCAAAGTAATCACCGGAAAGGTCCGCGCTTCTTTCGTCCATGTGTTTGAACCCCAGTCCATCAACGGCTCGGAACCCAAGTACAGCTGCTCGTTCATCATCCCCAAGTCCGATACCGAGACGATCCGTGCGGTCCAAGCGGCGGTCGAACAAGCCAAGCAGGATGGCATCAGCAAGTGGGGCGGCAAGATCCCCCCGAACCTGAAGCTCCCGCTGCGCGACGGCGACATCGATCGCCCAGACGACGCGGCCTATGCCGACAGCTACTTCATCAATGCCAACAGCAAGGAGAAGCCGGGTGTGGTCGACCGTAGGCGGCTCCCCGTCACCGATCCGCTGGAGCTGTACTCCGGCTGCTATGTGCGGGCGTCCATCGGCTTTTTCCCCTTCAACACCAACGGCAACCGTGGCATCGCGGCGGGGCTCGGAAATGTGCAGAAGTGGGCGGATGGCGAACCGCTCAACGGACGCACCCGCGCCGAAGACGAGTTCTGCGCGCTGGACGCCGACGACGATGATGACTTCCTGGGCTGAATGATGTATCGGTAAATTGCTGGTAACGAACATTGCCGCATGCCGGAGCCTTTTCGGCATGCGGCATTACAGGTGGTGATTTTCTTGCCCACGATACTGGGCATTGACACCGAGACATTCTCATCCGCGCCACTCCCCAAGTGCGGCGTTTATCGGTATGCAGATTCTCCAGATTTTGAAATCCTGCTGTTCTCCTACGCATTCGATGATGCGCCGGCTCTGACTGTGGATTTAGCCAGTGGCGAGCAACTTTCCCTGGATGTCCTCAACGCGCTGACCGACCCCTGTATACTTAAGCTCGCCTACAACGCACAGTTCGAGCGTGTATGCCTGTCAAAGCACCTGGGCCAATGGCTGGACCCCTCACAGTGGCGGTGTACGGCGGTCATGGCGTCCTACCTGACTCTGCCCGCCAGATTGGGCGACGCGGCGCTGGTGCTGGGCCTGACCCAGCAGAAGATGGTCGAGGGCAAGGATCTGATCCGCTTCTTCTCCATGCCCTGCAAGCCCACGAAATCCAACGGCGGCAGGACGCGAAACCTCCCCACTCATGCCCCCGACAAGTGGGCGCTCTACAAGGCCTACAACGCCCAAGATGTGGAGACGGAGCGTGCACTGCGTAAGGTGCTGGAAAAGTATCCGCTCCCGGAGAACGAGTGGGCGCTGTACGCGCTGGATCAGCACATCAATGACCGGGGTGTGCGGGTGGATCGGCTGCTGGTAAAACAGGCGATGGCGGTCGATCAGGTATTTTCGGAGCAAGCGTTCCAACGTGCGAAGCAACTGACGGGCCTCGAAAACCCCGGCAGCGTAGCCCAGCTCAAGGTTTGGCTGTCCGATCAGGATATGCCCATGGAGAGCTTGGCCAAGAAGCTGGTGCAGGAGAAGGCGAAGGATGCGGAGGGGATCGTGGGCGAACTTCTAAACCTCAGGCTGGAGCTTTCGAAGGCCAGCGTAAAGAAGTACGAAGCCATGGCACGCACCGTATGCCGGGACGGGCGGATTCACGGCCTGCTGCAGTTCGGCGGCGCGTCCCGCACGTTCCGCTGGGCGGGGAGATTGGTTCAGGCCCAGAACCTACCCCAGAACCACCTACCGGATCTGGCGCTTGCCCGCGAGGTGGTGAAGGTGGGTGACGCGGAGCAGCTGGAGCTATTGTTCGGCTCGGTACCTAACACGCTCTCCGAATTGATCCGGACGGCGTTCATCCCCAAGGAGGGCTGCCGGTTCGTTGTGGTGGATTTCAGTGCCATCGAGGCGCGGGTACTCGCATGGCTGGCGGGAGAGGAGTGGGTACTGGAGGAATTCCGAGGTAGGGGAAAGATCTACGAGGCGACCGCCTCCCGCATGTTCCACATCCACGCCGAGACCATCGTCAAGGGCCACGAAAACTACGTCTACCGGCAGAAGGGGAAGCAAGCTGTTTTGTCATGCGGATTCGGAGGTGGCGTCGGTGCGCTGAAGGCGATGGGCGCGAAGATGCCCGAAGCGGAGATGCAACCGCTGGTGGACGCCTGGCGCGGCGCAAACCGTCGGATCGTCCGTTTCTGGAACGCACTGGACACGGCGGCCCACGCGGTCATCAAAGAACACACCATGGTGCGCGTCGGAAGGGTGACGCTGTTCTGGCAGGATGAGAAGATGTTCATTCAACTCCCGTCTGAAAGGCGGCTTTGCTACCTGTCTCCACGGCTCGTCGACAATCGGTTTGGAAGCAAGAGCATGGGTTACCTGGCCTCCGGCGCGAACGGCCAGCTTGACTTGCAGGAAACCTTCGGCGGCAAACTGGCGGAAAATGTTACCCAAGCAGTGGCACGCGACCTACTCGCCCACGCCATGCTGAACCTGGAAGCCGCCGGATATCCCATCGTCTTTCATGTGCACGACGAAGCCGTCATGGAGGTTCCAACCGGTCAGGGTTCCGTAGCGGAGGCCTGCGCCATCATGGGGCTTGTGCCGGACTGGGCGGATGGTCTCCCCCTCAGGGCGGACGGGTACGAGTGCAAGTTTTATGAAAAACAGTAAGCATCGGCGCTGCCGGTTCTTTATTTAGGAGGAACACCATGCAAGTTAGCCATGATCAAAAGCTTCTGATCGCGTTTGGCCGGAGCCGGCGCGCTTCGGCTTGGCAGAACAAAGAGATCCTGTGGAGCGAGTTTCTCCAAAAGCTCGTCGCCACCACCCGCACACGGGAGACGGTACAAGAGTACGCCGCCCTGTCCAAGGCCGACCGTGACGACATCAAAGACGTCGGTGGCTTCGTGGGCGGTTATCTCAAAAGCGGAAAGCGCAACAACGCCTCGGTGGTCAACCGCTGCCTTCTTTGCCTAGACATCGATTACGCGGACGAAGGGCTTTACGACGACCTCGATATGCTCTTCATCAACGCCTACGCGCTGTACTCCACCCACAGCCATACGCCGGACAGGATGCGGCTCCGGCTCATCATCCCGTTCTCCCGGGCCGTGACCCCGGACGAATACGCGGCCGTATCCCGGCGCGTGGCCGCCGATCTGATGCTGTCCCGGTTCGACCCCACCACCTTCGAGCCCTCGCGCCTGATGTACTGGCCGTCAACCTCCGACGACGGGGAGTACATATTCCGGTACGCCGACGAGCCGTTCCTGGACCCGGATACGGTGCTGGCTACTTACGCGGACTGGCGGGACGCGTCGCTTTGGCCGACCACCCAGCCGCTGGAGGAACGTGTGCGCGCCAGCACCGGCAAGCAGGAGGACCCGCTCACGAAGCGCGGTATCGTCGGTGCGGTCTGCCGGGCACACTCCATGACCGATGTGCTGGAGACCATCCTCTCCGATCGGTACACGCCCGCCTTCGACGACTGGCAGGCGGCCTCCGCGAGGTACACCTTCATCGGCGGCAGTACCACGGGCGGGCTCGTGGTCTACGAAGATAAGTATGCCTTCTCCCACCACGCCACCGACCCGGCGTGCGGGCGCCTGCTAAACGCGTTCGATCTGGTACGGGTTCACCTGTTCACTCCGGGCAGTGAAGATATCTCCGATGACCGCGCCAGCATGAAGGCCATGCAGGAGTATGCCGCGGACGACGAGGCCACCCGGCGTCAGTTGGCGGATGAACGGCTCCAGCAGGCGGAGGAGGAGTTCTCGGACACGAAAGACGAAGACTGGCAGCAGAAGCTTGAGCTGGACAAGGCGGGGAACGTCAAGGATACCCTGGACAACCTCGTTCTGATCCTGAAGCATGATCCCAATATGAAGGGTATCGCCTTCAACCGCCACCGGGACGGCATCGATGTCAAGGGGTTCCTGCCCTGGGCGCAGATCAAGGCGGGCTGGAACGATTCGGACAACGCCGCGATCAAGGTATATTTGAGCGGCGTCTACCGGCTGTACTCCCCAACCAAGACCAAAGACGCCGTACTGGCGGTGGCGGCCTCCCGCTCGTATCACCCCATCGAAGAGTATCTGGACGGTCTGCCCACTTGGGACGGACGCGCCCGCGTGGACACACTGCTTATCGATTACTTTGGCGCGGAGGACAACGGCTACACCCGCGCCGTGATGCGCAAGACGCTCGTGGCGGCGGTGGCGCGCATCTATCGGCCGGGTACAAAGTTTGACAGCGTGCTGATCCTGAACGGACCCCAGGGGATCGGAAAAAGCACCTTCTTCTCCAAGCTGGCCGGCGATTGGTTCTCGGACAGTCTGACGCTGACCGAGATGCGGGACAAGACAGGCGCGGAGAAGCTGCAGGGGTTCTGGTTATTGGAATTGGGTGAACTGGCCGGGATGAGGAAGGCGGATGTGGAGACGGTGAAGTCCTTCATCAGCCGGGTGGACGATAAATACCGCGCCAGCTACGGGTTCAGCGTGGAGAACCACCCGCGCCAATGCGTGATCGTGGGCAGCACGAACTCGGAGACAGGCTTTCTTCGGGACATTACCGGCAACCGCCGGTTCTGGCCGGTCAGCGTCACCGGGGAGTGCGAGAGGAAGCCCTGGTCGCTGACGCAGATAGAGGTGGATCAGATCTGGG
>JAEZTD010000170.1 GCA_023443705.1 Bacillota bacterium
TCCAGCGCCGCCCTGAGCGCGGGCAGCGCTTTTTCGGAAATTGCGCCATCCTCCTCTGCCAAGGGCAGGCAGGTGGCCGCGGGCGCGCCCAACTGCAAAATCGGCACGATGGATTCCGGGCAAGCGATGGTCATCAGCCCCACGCCGCACCTTTGCGCCGCCCGCGCCGCGATCAGCGCCGCGCCCGCCATGCCGACAGAGCCCGCAACGAGCAGAAGCTGCCCGAAGGTGGACTTGTGGCTCTCGCGGCTGCGCGGGGACAGCGCGCCCCGAAGGTCGCTCTTTTCAACGAGGAGCGCCGCCTCCGGAAGATCGCCGTTAAGCCCAACGGGCCGGACGACCACTTCCCCACAGTATTCCGGCCCCGCGGACAGGATGTGCCCGGCCTTCAGATGCTCGAAGGTGACCGTCACATCCGCCCGCACCGCCGCACCTCGCGGCCGCCCGGTGGTGGCGTCCAGCCCGGAAGGGATGTCCACCGCGAAGACGAGGCTCCCGGCGCGCCGGTCCGCCGCCATCCGCTCCAAAAGATGCCTGGCGGCGCCGTCCAGCGGCCGCTTGAGACCAATGCCGAAAAGCGCGTCCACCCATGCGTCCGGCCGTTCGCCGGCTTCGTCCGGGCCGCGAAACCAGACCCGGGGCGTCCCGTGGGCCCGGACGCAGTTGGTCAGCGCGTCGCCGGTGAGCCGCGCCTCCTCGCCGAGGGGGATGACCACCGCCCGGCCGCCCTTTTGCGCATACAGCCGCGCCGCGGCGTAGCCGTCCCCGCCGTTCATGCCCGGCCCGCAGGCGAAATACACCAGCGCGCGGGGCTGAAGCCTGTTGAAAAGCTCATCCGCAACCGCGGCCGCCGCCCGCTCCATCGCTTCAATCGACTGAACGCCCCGCCGGAAGCATTCCGCTTCCAGCGCGCGCATTTCTTCCGCCGTAAGAACTGTCCGCATGCGCTCCACCCCCGCTGTTTCTATTGTATCCCAGTGGGGCCGCGCGGTCAAACGGGAAGTCACACCGCAGCCTTTTCCTCAAAATAATTGTCCATCCGGCAGCCGGAATGCGGCACAAATTCCAGGTTTTTCCGTCTTAAAATTGTGGCATCGTGCTTTGTGCAGGCGCAGTGAACAAAAAGATGATTTGGGGGATTCACCATGAAACGGCTTTGCATTCAGGTTCTCGCCCTCGCGCTTCTCCTGCTCGCCGTGTTCCCCGCCTTCGCGGAGTCGTCCGCACAGCCCGCCCCGTTCACCGACGCGGACATTGAGGCCATCTCGCTGGGCCTTGAAACCGTGGGCGACTACGCCGCCCTTCTGTCGCCGAACGGCTGCGCCTGGGCCTATCAGGGCCCCGCGACCGGTGAAACTTACCTGACCCTTCGCTCTGCGGCGGAGGATGGCGCGGCGCTGGGCGAGGTCACGCTGCGCGTGACCGTAGAAGACGGCCTGATCGAAGGGCTTGAAGCCGGAGAAAGCGAAGCGCTGCCGAAGGGGCTTGAGGGGCTCGAGGCCGCCCTTCTCACCGCCAAATGGCAGCGCGCCGATTATCCGCTGCCCGCCGTCCGCGGCGTAAAGCCCGGCGCGGCCGAGGCGGACGTGGCCGCCGCGTTCTTCACCCGAAGCGCCGGCCTCGCCGACTACACCATTCAGGACATCAACCCTGCCGTGGACGAAACCTGGTACCGGGACGAAACCTGGCCGGTGGGCGGGTTTACCCTCCGCCGAGTAAATGCGGATGGCATCGCGGCCTTCCTGTACGGCTGGTGCACGCTGGATGCGCCGGACCAGTGGCGCGAGTACCGCTCCCTCTACTATTACATGGACGGCGGCGCGGTGTCCGCCATCAGCCTCTCCTACGCCACCGACCCCGAATAATCGAAAGCAAGCCGCGCCGCCCGGAAATCCAACAGGCGCACAGAGATTTTTCTTCGCACCCGCAAAAACCGCAGGGTTTTCGATGCCTGCATACAGCCGCCGGAAAATCCGGCGGCTGTATCGTTTCCGTCAGCAAATCTCCCGAAACCCACCCGGCATTCGGGCGGGCGCCCGTCAGCTCACTTTCAGGATGGTGATCGACGCCAGCACGTCGTCGCCGGTCAGGTCGAAGGCGTTTGACGAATGGAGGCTCAGCACGTCGTCCTCGCTGGCGCTGATCACGGCGTTCAGCTCGTACGAAGCGGAGGAACCGGTGGTGGTCTTGGCAATATTGATGGCGGTGCCGGGCACCTCGACGCCGTTCAAGTGCAGCGACAGCCGGGTGGTCAGCGTTTCGTTCGCAGGCACCAGAATCTTGATGAAGATCAGGTAGGTGCCGCCGCACATCAGCAGAATTTCGCCGCGGCAATGGCGGAACGCGCCGCTTGTGTAGCTGCAGATCGATTCGAACGGGACGCGTCCGCCATCCTCGCGGACCACAAGGCGCTCGGTCTGGGCGCAGTGGAGGTAGATGTTGTTGGCCCAGTCGCGGCTGCAGGGATCGGGATCGGGCGCGCACGCGCCTCGGAAGATCGGATCGCGGAAGAACTCGCCTTCAAAGCAGTCCGGCGCCTTGGAGCAGTCGCAACAACCCCTGGGGTCAAAGTCCCGGCAAGGACGGCGGCGTTCGCCGCATGAACCGGAACCGCATCCGCGGTGGCCGCAGCCGCCCCGGCGATTTTGATTGAGAACGTATGACACGTTTCTTCGCTCCTTTCGGGGGAATCCGTGCCATACTATGCACCCTCAACTAGGG
>JAEZTD010000171.1 GCA_023443705.1 Bacillota bacterium
TTCGGGTCCAGCTTCTGGCTGAGCGCGCAGCTCATCAGAAGGTAACGGGCGTTGGCGACCGCCTGCATCAGCGCGATTTCGAAATAGCCCGCGCCCGCTGCGATCAGCGTGAAGCCCACGTATTCCCCGGCGGAGGCGTTGAGCGTCAGGCTCATCAGCGTCGCCTCCATCGGCGAAAACCCGGCGCTGCGCGCCGAAATGCCTAGCGTGAACGCCACGGCGAGGTACCCCAGCGCGATGGGCAGGCCGTCCTTGACCCCTTTTCGAAACCACGCGGATCGAGATTGCACAATAAACACCCTCTGTAAAGTCACTTTGCCCATTGTACCGCAGTGGCGCGCCCGGGTAAATGCGTTTTATGAAGAATTTGCATAAAAACAGCGCCGCCGCTTGGGCGGTCGCACAATAACGAGGCTGCTCATTTCGCCTTTTGGCGCGCCGGAAGCAAACGCACGCACCGGACTTCTGTCACAGAACCATGACAAACGTACCCGCCGCGATCAGCGCCGCGCCAATAACGGACTTGAAGGTGAATTGCTCGTGCAAAAACGCATACGCCAGAACCAGCGTGATGACGATGCTGAACTTATCGATCGGCACGACTCTGGAGACCTCGCCCATCTGCAGCGCCTTGAAATAGCACAGCCAGGATGCGCCCGTCGCAATGCCCGAAAGGATCAAAAACAGCCAACTCCGCCTGCTGATCCCCGCGATGCCGGTCTGCGCGTTCGTCAGAAACACGATGCCCCACGACATCACGACCACCACAACCGTGCGAATAGCGGTGGCCAGGTTGGAATTCACACCGCCGATGCCGATCTTCGCTAGAATGGATGTCGCGGCGGCAAAAACAGCCGACAGTAGCGCAAAGAGGAACCACATTACGCATCAACTCTTTTATTGGTTTCCCTGGTGGTCGGTTCTGCGGCTATCCCCGGCAGCGCAGCGTGGGAATCGTCCGTTGAGGCGCATAGAACGGACGCTTGCAGCCGGATTTCTCATGGCAGGCCCTCTGAAACCGGACGGCCGTACGCCCTCTTAAAACGCGTTGCGGGGATCCTGGCTGACGCGGGGCTTTGCGCCATCCTCAATGAGTTCAATCTCCATGCGCTCAAAGCGCACCTCTTCGATAAAGTGGTCGGGCAGGAATGCGGTTCTGCGGAAGCGGTCGAACTCCCGGTCGTGTTTTTCCAGCCACATGGGCGCGGGCAAGTCCGCTTCGCGGCACAGCGCGATGAGCACATCCCGCTCATCCCCGGGCGCGCAGGGGGCGATGTACTGTCGGTCAATCCGGTGCTTTTTGATAATGCGCATCCAAAGTCTGGTCATTTTCTCCCTCCATCCGATTCATTATAGCACACGCGAGGCCGAAATGCGCACCGACAGAAAAAACCTGTTTCATGTAAGACATGCAGGTTTATGTAATAAAGCGTTGTGTTCCCCAATAAAACAGCTTTTATGAGGAGGATTCCGGTTATGAAATGGATTTGCTCTGTCTGCGGTTATGTGCACGAAGGCGACACCCCACCCGAAAATTGCCCCCTCTGCAAGGCGCCCGCTTCGAAGTTCAACAAGCTTGAGCAGGAGAAGGTTTGGGCGGCCGAGCACAAGATCGGCGTTGCCAAGGGTTTGGACGAGCGTGTGGTGGAAGGCCTCCGGGCCAACTTCAACGGCGAGTGCGCAGAGGTCGGCATGTACCTCGCGATGAGCCGTGCAGCCGACCGCGAGGGCTATCCCGAAATCGCCGAGGCCTTCAAGCGCTATGCCTTCGAGGAAGCCGATCATGCGTCCCGCTTCGCGGAGCTTCTGGGCGAAGTGGTGACCAGCAGCACCAAAAAAAATCTGGAGCTGCGCGCCGAAGCCGAATATGGCGCGACCTCCGGCAAGATGGATCTGGCCAAGCTCGCCAAGGAACTGGGCTATGACGCGGTACACGACACCGTACACGAGATGGCCCGCGACGAAGCCCGCCACGGCAAGGGCTTCGAAGGCCTGCTGAAGCGCTACTTCAAATAAGCAAGCCCGTTTAAAGGGCCCCGGCATCGCCGGGGCCCCAGACCATCAACAAAATCTCCGCAGGGATTCAATCGTTCCCGACGGCGTGTACGCCGGGAACGGGATATCGCCCCCCAGTACGCATATTGGTGGCGCTATCTATACTTTTGGTCAGTGCGCCGCACGGAAATTCGTGAGGATATCAGGCGCACGAAGGACTTCCTCTTCGCATCAAAAAAACCGCAGGTTTTTTGATGCTTTGAGGCCCCGGCATCGCGCCGGGGCCCCTTTTTTATCAATCCTTTTCCGCCAAAACCCGCGCGGCCTTTCTGACGGGCCATTTCAGATCGGATTCTGAAAGCACAATCGCCATGAACACCACCGCAAACCCGGCAAAAACCCTGGGCGGCACAATCTCGCCATAGAATGCCACCGAAAACAGGACGCCAAACACCGACTCCAGGCTCAGAATCAGCGAGGCCCCGGCGGGCGGTGCAAACTTCTGGCCCACCAGTTGCAGAAGGAAGCCCATCGCCGTCGGGAACACCGCCAGGTACAACATCACCAGCCAGTCGACCGGCGCCACCTGCGTGGGCTGCGAGCGCGTCACCGCATCCACAACCCAGAAGATGACCGCGCTGGTGGCGAACTGGAACACGATGGAGCGCACCGGGTCCACATCGCGCCCCAGCGTGGCGATGCCCACGATGTGCGCCGCGTACAAGACCCCGCCGGCCAGCGTCAAAGAATCCCCCCAGCCGACGGTAAGGTTTTCCGTCAGCGAGATCAGCCCGATGCCCACAAGGCCCATCATCGCCGCAATGAAACTCTTGCCCTCCGGCCGCCTGCGCTTGACCATCCAGAACATGAACGGTACCAGCACGCAGTAGATGGCGGTCAGAAACGCGTTCTTGCCCGGCGTGGTGTCGGTGATGCCAAAGCCCTGCATCAGCGACGCGACGGCCAGCATCACGCCCAGTGCCGCGGAGCGCCAGATGTCGGAAGCGCTGGACGTTCTGATTTTTTTATGGAAGATCAGCGCAAGAAGCGTCGCCGCGATGGTGAACCGCAGCGCCAGCAGCCTGTCCGGCGGAAAAACATCCATCTGGTTTTTGACAAGAAAAAAAGAAGTGCCCCAGATGAGCGCCGCTCCGTAGAGCGCCAGCTTGCCCAGCGTGTTTTTTGCTTTGGGCTTCAAGAGAAAGCTCCTTTTCGCCTGACCGCCCGGACGAGTCCCACGGCCAGCGCCATCAATAGCGGAAACGCGGCGGCGCAAAGAAGCCCCGCCTTGAGGGCGGCCTGCTCGCCGCCCGGGAAGAGCGTCTGCACCCACTGAAGCCCCTCTTCGGCGCGGCTCGCAACCCAGCCGACGAGGCCAGGGCCGCTGGAACAGCCGATATCGCCCGCCACCGCCAGCATTGCAAACATCGCGGTGCCGCCCTGTGGGAAATTGCGGGCGGAGAGCGACACCGTCGCCGGCCACATGGCGCCCACGCTCAGGCCCGTAACGGCGCAGGCGATGAGCGATACCACCGGCAGCGGCGAAAACACCGCCACGAGGTAGCTTGCCACGCAAAGCACCGCGGAGCCCGCGAGGATGCCCTCGAGCGGCAGGTGCGCGCCCTTGGAGCCGAAGTACACC
>JAEZTD010000184.1 GCA_023443705.1 Bacillota bacterium
GCCAGCGCCATCATCGGCGACATCATCGAAATCTCCCGCGCGCTGGAAAGGCCGCATCACGGCGGCGCGTGGGCGGAAGCCCCGGCGTTTGAGGCGGAGACCGAGCCCCGCTTCGCCTGGGAGGGGACCTTCATCCGCGCACTGGCATAACCCGCCGACGCACCTCATAGGGTGCGTCGAGGGGGGACACGCCATGTTCGAAAGCTTTCCGGGCTGCGACCAATTCGCAAAGGGCGGCCGACACGCCTGCCTGGTGCTGCCCGGTTTTTTGGAGAATGAAGAAGCGCGGCTCGTCGTGCGCGCGCTGCGCGAGGCCGGCCTTGCGGTGGTCCTATACGAAACCTGCCGTAGTGATGAAACATCCGGCGGCGCATTTTCGTCCAATTGGCGTTTGCTGCTCGACGGGGTGCGGGAAACCTATGCGCGGCTGGATCGTGCGCACGATTCGGTCGCTGTGGTGGGGTTTTCCGTGGGCGGCGCGTTGGCGCTGATCCTTGCGGCGGAGTACCCCGTTTCATCGGTGGTCGCGGTTTGTCCGGCGCTGAAACTGCGCGACCCGCTCAGGCTGTGCTTTTCCCGGCAGGTGCGCGCCCGGCTTACCGGGGAGGCCATCCGCGCCAGAGACACACTGACACTTATGCGGCTGGCGCGGCGCAGCCTCTTTGCGGTGGTGGCGCCCGCGCTCATCCTGCAGCCGGAGTACTTCGGGCCTGTTCATCCGCGCGCCGCAAAGCTGGCATTTTCCGGTATTTCGTCCCGGGAGAAGCGCCTCGTCCGGCTGACACAGCCTTGCCGCGGTTTAGAGGGAGAAACCGGCTACACTCAGGAGATCAGCGCGATAAAGAACCATCTTTGCCACGCGCTCGCCCCAAAAACGCTTGTAAACTGAGAAAAAACCTGTATAATGAAACTGAAGCGATCGGAACTGAAAGGAAGGAATCGGATGACGAAAGCAATTGCCAAGTGGTTGGCCCTGGCGCTCAGCGCCACGCTGATCCTGTCTGGCTGCGGGTTGATCACCATCGACAAAGAAAAAGAACAGGCTCAGAAGGATTCACAGGTTGTCGCGGAATTTAACGGCGGCAGTGTTTCCTACGGCGAAGCCATGAAGGAATACGAGAACTGGGCCTCCTATTACCAGATGTACGGCTACAACCTAACCGACGAGACCGAGATCAAAGACCTCAAGCAGCAGGTGTTGGACACGCTGGTGCAGCAGAAGGTCGTCGAAGCCAAGGCCAAGGAAATGGGCCTGACCGAACTGACCGACGCGGAGAAGGCCACCTTGGACGAACAGGCCACCTCCGAGTATGAGGAAGCCATCACCTACTACACGGGCTATCTGGAGGGGGATACCGAAGAGGAAACCCGCCAGAATGCCGTGGATTACCTTGAGAGCATCGGCTACACGCTGGAGAGCATTCAACAGTACAACCTTGCCAACGCCTGGCAGGAAAAGCTGAAAAACGAGATTACGAAGGACGTCGCCGTCTCCGACGCCGACGTGCAGACTGCCTACGAAGCGTCTGTGGCGGAGGACCAGGCGTCCTACACCGAGGACAACTACAACTTTGAAAACGCCGCCACCTATGGCGACACCGTCACCTGGGTGCCGGAGGGCTACCGCGCGGTGAAGCACATCCTGCTCACCCTGTCCGATGAGGATGCCGCAGCGCTGAGCGACCTGCAGTCCCAGATTGAGGATGTCAACATCCGTATCGAAGAGATCCAGAACCCCGAAGCCAGCGCCGAGGGCGAAGAGGGCGACCTCTCCGCGTTTAACGACGCAGGAGCGGTTGACTCCGCCGAGGCTGCCGCTGCGGCGGCGACCGTCGCGCCCGAAGCCACCGACGCTGCAGTGGAAGACGTAGCGTCGACCGTCGCGCCCGCAGCCACCGACGCTGCAGTGGAAGACGCAGCGGCGACCGTCGAGCCCGAAGCCACCGACGCTGCAGTGGAAGACGCGGCGGCGGAAGAAGCCATCGCCACCGGTGATGAGGACTTTGTGGATGATTCCGGTCTCGTCGAAGAAGACCTCACCGACGAGGGGACCGAGGATGTCTCCGCGCTGGACAACCTGACGCTGCCGCAGCTCGAAATCAAGCGGACTGAACTGACGCAGCAGTTGGAAACCCTGAAGGCGGCCACCCTTGCAAAGCTTCAGCCCAAGATCGACGAGATCCAGGCGAAGATCACTGCGGGCGAAGACTTTGAAAAACTGATCGAGGAATACGGCGAGGACGACGGCATGAAGACCGAGCCGACCAAGACCAATGGCTATTACGTGTCCGCCACCTCCCAGATGTGGGACGATGCGTTCACCACCGCCGCGATGGCGCTTGCGAAGATTGGCGATGTCTCCGGCCCGGTGCTGGGACAAAGCGGCGTGCACATCATCAAGTACATTGCCGATGTGACGTCCGGCGCGGTGCCGCTGGAAACGGTCCGGGAGGAAATTGAGACCCAGGCATTGGAGCAGGCTAAGAACGACCTCTACGACACGGCCGTGTCCAAGTGGGTTTCCGAAGCCAACGCCAAGACCTATGTGGACCGCCTGACCTGATCAAGCGATCGTTTCATCCAAGCCGCCGCGCGAAAGCGCGGCGGCTTTCGTCCATCAACAAAGTCCCGTTTGGGTTTCAAACGTTCCCGGCGGCGTGTACGCTGGGAACGGGGTAGCGCCACCAGTACGCAACCAGGTGGCGCGATTTTCACCCAGTGCGCCGCGGGGGGCGGACTGTCCCGGCCATCCTCCCAGCGGCGCATGCTGCCGGGGTACTCGGTAGCCCGGGCATCGCCGGTGCGACATCGGCGGCAAATGTTCTGTCCACGTTGCCGCCGAGAAAGAATCCTTCGAGCCATCGTTACCGCGCAGCCACGGTTGGTCTTGCCACGGATCGTGTCCGCTTCCCGGCACCCGGTTTCCTCCCGCTTGCTGGCAGCTGCGGGTTTCTCCTTTGGTCTGCTTGCCGCACAAACCCATTCCATAGGTGTCTTGCCCTTTGAGGCGCTTCTCTCTTCCTCGTGCGTTTGGTTTGTAAATCTGTCTCTGGAAACCCTGGAGGATTTCAGGCGCACACAGAATTTCCCTTTCGCATCGAAAAGGGTTTTTCATGCCATGCGCGTAGCCCCCGCCAGAGGCGGGGGCTACGCTTTGTATAGATTCTATTTTTGAATTTTGATGGTGGTTCCGGCTTCGATGTGTTCCCAGATCCATTTGGCGTCTTTGACAGCAAGTCGGACGCAGCCGTGGGAGGCGCGCCGGCCCAGGTTGCGAACAGAACCGGAGGTGGGCCTGCCGCCCTTCTTTTCAAAGATGACCGAGTGGAACATGATGTCACCCTGAATGTAGAATGCGTATTGCGCCCAGCAGCTAAATTTTTTGAAGTAGTGCCAGCGCCTGCCGGGTCCGGTGGAGTCCTGATAGGTCCCCAGCGGCGTCGAAGTGCCGGGAAGTCCCGTGGAGCACTTGAACTTCTTAACCAGCTTCTTATAGCCGTCGCCACTCCAGGCGTAGACGTACACGCGTTGCTCGCTTACGTCCACCTTGATGGAATAGGCGTGGTAGGGCCGATCGGATGCCACCGCGTTTTCCGAGAATAGAAGCTTTTGCGTGACTTCATCGGCGATGCCGGTCTGCGGAATGCCATTGATCTTCTGGAAGTAGGTGAGCCCCTTGGCGGTGTTGTCGCCAAAAACCCCGTCTGCGCCCTTGTATAGGTAGTTCATCGAAGCGAGCCGGCGCTGTACGCGCTGGGTGTCAAGGCCGGAAGAACCGCTCGTGATGGTTTCGCGGTACACCGGGATGCCGTCGGAAAGCGCCTGCATCAGTTTGCCGTCCACAACGCCGGTCACGGGGTAGGGCGGTGCGGGCGTCGGCGTAGGCTCAAGGGTGGGCGCGGGGGTTTCCTCCCCGGTTTCGACACCGCTGGAAAGCGCTTCAACCACGCCGTCCCCGTAGAGGCTCTCGTCCGTAAATGCGGCGGAAGCACCGGAACCTGTCGACACCGCGTTCAGGTAACTCTGAAGATCCTTTACTGCTTCCTCGGTACCCTTGCCATAGATGCCATCGGGCTTGTCCATCAAAAAGCCCAGAACCTGCAACTTCTGCTGCAGTTCCGATACATAGGGGCTGTTCATGCCCATGGCAATCGGCGTAGGTTCCGGGGTGGGAATCGGCGTGGGCGCAAGGGTGGGCGCAGGGGTGGGGGTATAGCGCACGACGATATCGCCCAGAAGAGGCGTCGCGCTCGGCGCAGGCGCTTTCACGGGCGTGTGGTCTGCGGTATCGCTGCCCACGTCCACCTCGCTCGGGGCGGCGGTGGCCTCGAAATCGACGGTTTCTTCGGCCGTATCGGCTTGCGAAGCCGGAGCGGTTGCTGCGACCGGGAGCGTAACAGAGGTCTGACGGACGGCTTCCACGCCCGGATACAGCGTGTAAACAAGTAGAACGGCGATAAAAACGATAACTGGCAGTTTGCGCGCCAATACGCTTCACTCCTTCACGAGAGCAAGTCAAATATGGAAACTTTGGCATCATTATACCATACGGCTCGTCCAATTGCACGTAAAAAGGATGTGGCGCGATTGTGTGCAAGCCGCGCCGGGAACGCGGACGCTCCTGGGTGTGCAGGAAGCGCAGCCCCATGGCGCGCCGAGAAGATGACATCAAGCGAAGAAGCGGTTTTCTGCCGGAAGTCCATATGTGCCGCGGTAAAACAATACGCACGGTCAATAAGCGGTAATGACGATGCTCGTGAGAGACGCACCCTTGACCAAAGAGAGAAACACAAGGCGGGAGACAAACATACAACGCTGCGGGGTGCGCGGCGTTGTCTGAAACGTTAAGATTCCAAAAACCCGAGGATGTACTTTGGAGAACCGTGCAGCTTCCAGCGGATCAGGGCGCGTTAACCGTCACGCCGGTGGCGTCCTCCACCACCTGATAGCGGCAGCCGGGGAGCAGCATGAGCGCAACGAGCAGGACGAAACAAACTTTCCGCAAGGGTTTCCCTCCCGGTTTTTGTTTACAGCAGGCTGTTCATGTCGGAGAGGCGGTTAAAGGTCAGGTGCGGCTTGATGGAGGACTCGGCCGCCATTTCCGGGGTTGTCTCGCCGGACAGCACGAGGATGGACAGCATGCCGTGCTTCAGGCCGGTTTCCACATCGGTATAGAGCCGGTCGCCCACCATCGCCATGTGGCGGGGCTCGAGGCCGGTGCGCGCCACCGCGGCTTCCACGATGCCCTTGTGGGGCTTGCCGACGATCAGGTCAGGGCGTCTCCCGGTCGAGGCTTCGATAAAGGCGATGATCGCACCGATGTCCGGGGCGAAGCCGGTTTCGGTGGGGCAGTTGAAGTCCGGATGGGAGGCCACATACGGAAGGCCATCCCGGACGAGATCGCACACGCGGGTCATTTTTTTGTAGTCCAGCGTGGTATCGTAGCCGATGACGACGATTTCGGGGTTTTCCTGGTCGATCACGACGCCGCCCGCGCGCATCTCCTCCAGCATGTATTCGTTGCCCAGGAGAAAGGCGCGCTTTCCGGGGTAGAGCTCGCACACCTTGATGGCGGTGGCCTGGGTGCTGGTCAGCACCTTCTCCGGCCCCACGTCAAGCCCCATACGGGAGAGCCGCTTTACGTAATAGTCCGCGTTGTGGGACGAATTGTTGGTCAGGAACATGAAGTCCCGGCCGCTCCTTGTGACTGCCTCGATGAAATCCAGCGATCCGGGCAGGATTCGCTCGCCCAGATAAAAGGTGCCGTCCATGTCCAGAAGAAAGAGTTTCACGTCTGAAATCAAGTTCATGCGGGATCCTCCACAAATTCGATGACGCCATAGTCCAGCCGCTTGATGGAGGCCAGCGCGGTGACGGGGTAGCCCGCCTCCTCCAGGAGCGCGCGGCCCGGCTGGAAATACTTTTCAATCACGATGCCCACGCCCGCCACTTCCGCGCCCGCCAGCTTGATCAGCTTGCACGCGCCGGAGGCCGCCGCGCCGTTGGCCAGAAAGTCGTCGATGAACAGCACGCGATCGCCGCGCTCCACGAACTTGGTCTTCAGCGTCAACTGGTAGTTGCTGCCCTTGGTGAAGGAGAAAACGTTGGTCTGCAATATGTCCTCGGACAGGATCGAGGAAGTCGATTTCTTCATCACGACCAGCGGGAGCCCCATTTCCAGCGCCGTCATCGACGCGGGCACGATGCCGGAGGACTCGATCGTCATGACGCGGGTCGCGCCGGAATCCTTGAACAGACGCGCGAATTCCTTGCCGATTTCCTGCATCAGCGTGACGTCCACCTGATGATTGAGAAAAGAGTCCACCAGCAGAATGTGCTGGCTGAGCGCCTTGCCGTCCTTTAAGATCCGCTGTTTGAGAAGCTCCAAACGTACCAACTCCTGAGCGTATGTTGTGTCCCATGTACTATACATGCTTTTTGCCGGATGGTCAACGTAGTTTGCATGAAATCGTTCGGAAAAATGGCGAAGTCCGCGCCGTTTGTATGAAACCTAACTTGACAGAACGGTGTTTTCAGTCTACACTATTCAGGTTGTGGAATATAAGGAAGGTGTTTTTATGTTCGATTATGATGTGATCGTCGTCGGCGCCGGCCCGGCGGGGATTTTTACCGCGCTCGAGACGCGCCGACTGAACGCGGACGCGCGCATTCTGGTGGTGGACGAAGGCCTGCGCATCGACAAGCGCACCTGCCCCGCCCGGACGCTCGGCCGCTGCGTGGGCTGCAAGCCCTGCAACATCATGAGCGGCTGGTCTGGTGCGGGCGCGTTTTCCGACGGCAAGCTGACGCTCAGCGAGGAAGTCGGCGGCAACATGGTGGACTATCTTCCCCGGGACGAGGTCCGGGAACTGATTCGTTACGCCGACTCCATCTACCTGGAGCACGGCGCGCCTGAGAAGGTACACGGCCTCAACGACCCGAAGGTGGACCAGATCCGCTATGAGTGCTCCAAGTTCAACATCAAGCTGGTGCCGTCGCCGGTTCGGCATATGGGCACCGAGCACGCGTTTACGGTGCTCCACAACATGTACAAGACGCTGGAGGCCTCCGGCAACTTCGAATTCCGCGAAAGAACCAGCGCCGAGGAAGTTCTGGTGGAGAACGGCCGCGTCGCAGGCGTGTACCTGAAGGACGCCGCGGGGGCCACGAGCCTCGTCCGCGCGCCCTATGTGGTTGCCGCGCCGGGCCGCGGAGGCGCCGCGTGGCTCACCAAGGTGGCGAAGGACAACGACATCCAGACGCTCAACAACGAGGTGGACATCGGCGTTCGCGTCGAAGCGCCCAACTCGATCATGGACCATCTCACCAAGCACCTCTACGAGGCCAAGATGGTCTATTATGCCGACACCTTTGAAAACAAGGTGCGCACCTTCTGCATGAACCCCGGCGGACTGGTCAGTGAGGAGCACTACGAGGGCGGGATCGCAGTGGTCAACGGCCACAGCTACCTGGACGAGAAGCTGCACACCGACAACACCAACTTCGCGATGCTGGTGTCCACCCGCTTTACAAAGCCCTTCAGCTCGCCCATCGAGTACGGCCGCTACATCGCGCAGCTGGGCAACATGCTCACCGGCGGCGGCACCATGGTGCAGAGACTGGGCGACCTTCTGAAGGGACGGCGCACCGACCCATCCCGCCTCGCCAAGTCTACCACCGAGCCGACGCTCAAGACCGCCGTACCGGGCGACCTGTCCTTCGTGCTGCCCCACCGGCACCTGACCAGCATCATCGAGGCCCTCAGGGCGTTTGACAACGTTGCGCCGGGGCTGTACTCCGGCAACACGCTGCTTTACGGCGTGGAGGTCAAGTTCTACTCCTCCAAGCTGACCGTGAGCCAGCACTTTGAAACGGCGCTGGGCGGCTTCTACGCCATCGGCGACGGTGCGGGCGTGACCCGCGGCCTCATTCAGGCCAGCGCCACCGGCGTGGTGGTCGCGCGGGACATCCAGGCCAGGCAGCGCGGCTGACGCGGGCGCACTCAAAAATAAACAGGCAGCCGATGGCATCCATGTCTCCAGGCTGCCCGCGATAAAAAGCGCCGCGCGCAGAGGCCCCGAGGAAGGGCTCGCGCCGGCGCTTTGCGAAAGGCGGAAATGCGGTATGTCTATTGAACAGGTCAGGGATCATTTGGAAAAATTCGGGTTGGCGGACAGGATTCGGGAGTTTGATACCTCCAGCGCCACGGTGGAACTGGCAGCACAGGCCGCCGGTGTGGCGCCCGCGCGCATTGCAAAGACCCTCTCCTTCAAAGATGGGGACGCTTGCGTCCTCGTGGTCGCCGCCGGAGATGCCCGGGTGGACAACAAAAAATTCCGGGATGCACTTGGCATCAAAGCGAAGATGCTGACGCCGGAGGAGGCGCTGGACATGACCGGCCACGCGGTGGGCGGCGTGTGCCCCTTCGCGGTGGGACCGAGAGCGAAGGTCTATCTGGACGAATCGCTCAGGCGCTTTGAGACCGTGCTGCCTGCCGCGGGCAACGACCGGTCGGCCGTGGCGCTCTCGCCGGACGAACTGTACCGCGCTTCAAAGGCCGCCGGTTGGGTGGACGCCTGTAAGGACTGGCAGGCAGCGGAATAGGTCAAAATGAACGCCTCGCGCGATTGCACGAGGCGCTCAAAGCATCAAAAAACCTTGCGGTCTTTTTGATGCGAAGAGGAAGTCCTTCGTGCGCCTGAAATCCTCACGGATTTCCGAGCGGCGCACTGACCAAAGGTATAGATAGCGCCACCAAGCTCAGTACTGGTGGCGCTATCCC
>JAEZTD010000273.1 GCA_023443705.1 Bacillota bacterium
GCGTGCGCGCCTGCGGAGGTGGTTTCAATCGTACTCAGAGACGTATTGGGCGATTCGCTGGACGCCATCGCCTCCGGCCCCGCCCATCCGGACGGAACCACCAGCCAGGGCGCGCTGCGCATCGTCCAAAAAAACGGCATCGAACTGACTGAGGGCGCGATGGCGGCGCTCCTCCAGGAGACGCCCAAGGTGCTTAACAACGTGAATACCCGGATCATCGGCAATGTGACCCGGCTATGCACTCAGGCGGCGGAGACCGCCCGGGCGCTGGGGTACGAGCCCCTCATCCTTACTACGACCCTGGACTGCGAAGCTCGGGACGCCGGCAGTTTCCTGGCCGCCATCGCGCGGGAAGTCTGCGCCTCCGGACGCCCCGCCAAGGCGCCCTGTGCGGTGATTCTGGGCGGAGAGACGGTGGTACACCTCAAGGGCACCGGCCGGGGCGGCCGAAACCAGGAGCTGGCGCTGTCGGCGGCATTGGGCATTCGGGGCATGGCGGACACGCTGGTCTTCTCCGTGGGCTCCGACGGCACCGACGGCCCCACCGACGCGGCCGGCGGGATCGTGACAGGGGATTTTGTCGAAGCCTGTCGGACGAAGGGCCTTTCGGCGGAAGCGCATCTTCAAAACAACGACGCTTACACCATCCTCGGCGCCGCAGACGGCCTTATTTTTACCGGCCCCACCGGCACCAACGTGAAAGACCTGACCGTTCTACTGTGTAAGTAGGGCCTTCGGCACAGGGAAAAACAGGAAACCGCCCGGAAATCCCAGGGGATTTCAGGCGCACGCAGGACTTCCTCTTCACACCCGCAAAAACCGCAGGGTTTTTCGATGCTTTAAGGGCGTTCGGAGCAAAAGCCCCGAACGCCCTTGTTGTTTATACGGTGGAATGGGGTTGGCCGCGCCGTTAGCGGAGAATAGGGAAGTACACCGAGTAGCGCTCGTACCCTACCTGATTGAGCGGGATGAAGCGGATGTCTTCCGGCTGTCCGGTGGTTCTGAAGCTCGACTTCCAATTGCTCCACTCGCGCTCGTTGTCGTGCGTCAGCACCGATTCAGGGGTGGTGCCATCAACGTGCAGCGCGCGCTGGCCGTCGCACAGCCCGGCCAGCGCCGTGGGGCCGTACAGAAACGCCACCATGTCGGGTTTATCCGGCAGCGGTTCGGCGGTGACCGCCATCGGCATCGTAAGGCACAGTTCATCGCCCGGCTGCCATTCCCGGTCAATCCTCGCAAAGCATCCCGCCTCGCAGTGGGTGTCGAGCGGCGCGCCGTTCAAGGTCAGTGTCGGCTTTCCGCTCAGCCACCAAGGCATGCGCAGGTTGAGCGAGAACCGCGCCGGCGCGTCCAAATCAATCCGGATGCGCTGCACGTGGCGGTCCGGCTGGTGGGGGTACTGGTTTGTCACGTCGGAGATGGGCTGCCGGCCGGCGTTTTCGCTGGAAAGGCTCAAGAGGCCTGTCAGCGCATCCCGCCGCTGGATAATGGCGACCGTTCCGCCGTCCAGCTGAATCTCCGCCTTTGAATCCAGGTACTGGGTCAGGTAGATTTCCCGCCCGTTCTGGAAGAAGATCCCGCGTGCCAGCTGCGCGTTGGCCTGTACCAGCGTGCCGTGGCAGCAGAAGAAGTCCTGGGTCTCGCTGGCCCAGCCCTTAACCGCCCCCGCGTTCATCGGCAGGAAGTAGGTGAGCAGGCCGTGGTCCGGGTGGTCGCTTTTTGCGCCATGGGTGAAGCGGCCCTGCCAGTAGGCCTGGGCCATGATGCCGTTGACCAGATTGCGTTCGTAGTAGTCCATGTAAGCGGGGTCTCCGGTCCAGCGGAACAAAAAGTGCGCAAGCCGCATCATGTTGTAGACGGTGCAGTGCTCCTGGGCCTTTTCACCCAGACGCGCGGCAAGCTGCTTCTTCGGGCTCCAGATCTCGCCGGAGGTCTGGCCGCCGGTGACATAAAAGCCCCGCTCGTCTACCGCAGAGCGCCAGTAGGCCTCGACGATCCTGCGCCATTTTTCGTCCCCCGTAACCTCGTAGGCTCTGGCGCAGCCCAGCACCTCCGGGATGGTGGTGTTGGCGTGCATGTTGGTCAGCGGGTCGCCGCCGGAAAGCAGCCGGTCGAACAGCCGCCCGCGGTAGTACCGGTCCATTAGCCGCGGGTACATCTCGTCTTTTGTGAGGGCGTACAGCTGCGCCCAGACCTCCAGCATGCCGCCGGTCTCCACGTCCAGGATATCGTCAAACTGTTCCCGCGTGAACGGCTCGCTCCACCGGTCAAACCACCGGGAGAAGTTGACCGCGATTTCAAGCGCCTTTTGGTTGTCCGCGTACCGGGCCATGTCGATCAGTCCCATGAAAACCTTGTGGAGCGTGTACTGGGGCGCCCACACCTGCTTGCCGCGGGCGATCCAGTGCAGATACTTCTCGGGGATCGGCCCCGCCCACTCGCCGCCGTTGTCCATCTGGCACAGGGCCAATTCATCCACCATGGCGTCGGCCTTGGCCTTCAGCTCGCAATCGCCCGTTTCATGGTAGCGGAGCGCCGCGGCGGACAAATAGTGCCCCAGAAAGTGCCCGCGCAGCTGGCAGGTGGGGGCTTCCCATCCGCCGTGGATGCCCTTTATGTCGCTCTCAAAGACGTCCCCGCGCCCGGCTTCCAGGTAGAAGTTCATCAGAAGGTTTCGGCTCTTCAGGCCGATCATATATTCGCGGTTGGCGTGTTCCCGCCTCAGAAGCTCCGTCTCCATCAATTTTACATCTCTGCCCCATATTTCGCGCATTCAAACCCCTCCTTTGATATTTTTATCATATACATGATAGTCCATTTATGATACGATAGGAATGCCAAAAACGCCGGAGAATATATAAAATAGTCCGATGGAGGGCGATGGGTTGGAAGCGTACATCAGATGGGGGCTGGATACGCTGCCGCTTATGCGCAGCGCGGATTTCTGCGTGACGGATCGGCCCTTTCTGCACCCGCGCCGCACGCTCGACTATCACGTGCTGGTGTGCATCCTGAAGGGCGGCATGCAGATCATCGAAGAGGGGACGGTCTACGATCTCCGGCCCGGCGACCTGATGTTTTTGAAGGCCGGGCTGCATCACTGGGGGGACAAGCCGTGCCCGGCGGGCACCACGTGGATCTACATCCACTTCTACCTGAACCAGCCGGGCGGCTACGAGCCTTACTCGCCCTACTCGGGGTTTTTGCGAAATCAGGAATTTGAACCTTTTGACTACCGCTGTGCGCTGATGCTGCCAAAAGCGCGCAGGTTCCAGCTGGGCGGCGCGCTGGAGCAGAAAATGCGGATGCTCGTGGAGCAATACCGGTCCTCCGACCCGCTGCGCGCGGGCTCCATCAACGCACTGATGATGCAACTGCTCACCGACGTGTACCGGGGCGCGCCGTCCGCATTGCCCGCCGCCGAAAACCGTGTTCTGCGGCTGATTGGCCTTCTGGAGGAGGAAATCTCCAGCCCCTTCGACTCGGCGAAGCTTTCGGAAAAAATGGGGCTCAGCTACAAGTACCTGAACGAACTCTTCCAGCGGGAGACGGGGATGACGCTGCACCGCTACCACACCTGCCTGCGCATGAACGAGGCCGCGCGGCTTTTGCGGGAGACGTCGCTTTCTGTGACCGAGATCAGCGAGCGGCTGGGGTTTGTGAATTTGTTTTACTTCAGTAGCGTATTCAAAAAGACGAACGGCGTGTCGCCGCGCCAGTACGGCCGGGGATTTTTTGCGCGATGAGGCGGAGCGGCCGGAGCCTCTTTCGGAGCGTGCCGCGGCCAAGGGATTGCCTGGCGCCTGAACGCTGCGCTGTAACCCATCCACCGCGGTATGTCCGCTGGTTGCGGGTTTGTTCCCGGTGCGCCGATCGGATATCTTGACAGATCATGCCCTTCGTATTACAATCAACAGCGGCCGCGAAGGCTGATTTTTTCATCGGAGAGACTTCATGATTTACCTCGACTACGCGGCGGATACCCCGGCGTCGGAGTGCGCTTTGCAGGCGTTCTGCGACGCGGCGCACTCGTATGGCGCGAACCCAAATTCCAACCACGCACCCGGCCACGCGGCGCGTCGCAGGCTCGATCAGGCCACTGAGCGCATCGCAAAAATGCTGGGCGCGGAGCCCGGAGAGGTCGTCATGACCTCCGGCGCGACCGAAGCCAACAACCTTGCGATCCTCGGCGCGGCCCGCGCGTACCAGAGCCGGGGGCGGCACCTGATCGCCTCGCCCATGGAGCACGCCTCGGTGACCAGCCCGCTGACCGCCCTCGCGGCGGAGGGGTTTACGCTGGATTTTCTGCGCGTAGGGCCTGACGGGCGCGTCGATATCGGGCACTTGAAAAGCCTTCTGCGATCGGATACGGTTCTCGTCAGCGTGTGCGCGGCGGACAGCGAGGTGGGCGTTGTTCAGCCCCTTCATGACGTGCGCACGGCGCTGGGCGACTACCCCAATTGCCGCCTGCATGTGGACGCCACCCAGGCGGTGGGGAAGCTGCCCGTGGACCTTTCGTCGGGTGACCTCGTCACGCTGTCGCCACACAAGTTCTACGGCATTGCCGGAAGCGGCGTTCTGATCGTCCGGGGCGGCATGCGTCTGGACCCAGTGCTCCACGGTGGCGTCGGCCAGACGCCTTACCGAAGCGGCACGCCCGCACTGGCGCTTTCCGTCGCTGCGGAGGCCGCGCTTAAGGACGCGCTGGAGCATTTGAACGAGCGGCTGGAAGGGGTTGTCCGGCTCAACCGCCGCCTTCGGGCGGGCTTCGTCGGGATGGGCTTCGTCACCGTCAACAGCCCGCTGGACGCGTCGCCCTTCATCCTGAACGTAAGCGTCTCGGACATTCGCGCGCGGGACCTGATCGCGCGGCTCGACGAGGCGGGCATCTTTGTGTCGTCGAAGTCCGCCTGCTGCGCGCCGGCCTCGCCGTCCCGTCCCGTGCTCGCGATGACCGGCGACCGCAGGCGCGCCATGAACACCGTGCGCCTGAGCCTCAGCCACCTGACCACGGAGGACGAAATCGACGAAGCGCTGCGCGCCTTCCGGGCCTGCGCGGCGGAGCTGGAGGCGAGATAGTGGACGCACGGGAGAGAATCGAGCGCAGCATCATCACCACCTACCGCAAGACCATCTGGCGGTCGTTCACCCGCACCCTCAGCCAGTACCGGCTGATCCAGCCCGGCGACCACATCGCTGCCTGCATCTCCGGCGGCAAGGACTCGTTTCTGATGGCCAAGTGCCTGGAGGAGATCCAGCGCCACGGCAACGTCGACTTCAAGCTGTCCTTCCTCGTGATGGACCCCGGTTACCACCCGATGAACCGCCGCCTGATCGAGGAGAACGCCGAGCTGATGGGGCTTGACATCCGCATCTTCGAAACGGACATCTTCGACGCGGTGGCCGGGATGGACGACAATCCGTGCTACATGTGCGCCCGGATGCGGCGCGGCCACCTGTACAAAAACGCGCAGGCGCTGGGCGCCAACAAGATCGCGCTGGGGCACCACTTTGACGACGTGATCGAGACGGTACTTCTGAGCATGCTCTACGGCGGCGAGATGAAGACCATGATGCCAAAGCTCCGCAGCACAAACTTTCCGGGCATGGAGCTGATCCGCCCGATGTATATGGTGCGGGAGAAGGACATCGTCGCGTGGCGGCAGCTGAACCACCTGACGTTTCTCAACTGCGCCTGTCGTTTCACCGAGAACTGCTCGCTGGGGGATGGCGGCGGCGGCAAGCGCGCCGAGGTCAAGGCGCTGATCGCGCAGCTTAAAAAGGTGAACCCGAACGTCGAGATGAACATCTTTCGCTCCTGCCACGATGTCAACCTTGAAACCGTGATCGGATACAGGAAGAACGGCGTCAACCACCCCTTTGACGAGTGGGAGGATTCCACTGGCGAACCGAAGTGAAAAGGTTTTTCAAACGAAAGTCAAGGCAGCGAAAAACCCTGCGGTTTTGTGGGTGCGAAGGAAGGAATCCTGCGTGCGCCTGAAATCCTCACGGATTTCCGTGCGGCGCACTGACCAAAGAGCTGGATAGCGCCACCAAGCTTAGTGCTGGTGGCGCTATTCCGTTCCCGGCGTACACGCCGCCGGGAACGATTGGTACCAATCCGAAACATAAATTCTTCGTCGGACCGGATCATTTCGCCGAGAACTGTGTCGCCTTCCGCTCAAAATAGCGCTGCATTTCACGCCGAAGGCGTATCCCGAAGGGTTTCCTCGCTCCGACTCCTTGTTCTCAATCGAAAACCTCTCGGCCCTTTGGAATAATTAATATTCCTACTTGGTATGAAACCCTACGGAGACTTTGCTGATGGCCTGAGGCGCCTCTTTTTGAGGCGCTTTCCATTTAACCGAGATGAATACCATAAGTGCATCAATTAATCGAAAAAGCCCTGAATATTTTCTGATTGTTTCGCATGCAACAAGATGCTATAATCGGGATGGTGGATTATTCCGGCTGCGTTTTGGCCGCCCAGCGACTTTCCTGGCACGAATGGAGGTTGCACGATGTCACTACAAAGGCTGAAGGCGGTGCTTGCCGCTTTGATTCTCCTAATCTGCCTTGAGGGCGGAACCGCCCGCGCAGCAAACCCGGTGGATCTACTGCTCTCCCTGCCGGAGGGAATCGTCACCGAGGAAGACGGTGCGGTGCGCCTTATCGTCAGGAGAACGATGAAGATCGGTACCGCCGTCGCTTCCCGCCACAGTGTCTCCTTCGCGTCCTCCGATCCGAAGGTTGCCACGGTAGGCAAGACGGGTTTGGTGACAGCGCTCAAAAACGGGCGAGCGACCGTCTCGGTCACGGCGAGGGATTCAAAAGGCGTTGCACGCGCGAAACGGACCCTCGCCGTTCGGGTTTACACCCCGCTGGCGAAGGTATCCCTGCCGACGGAAGCGCTGTTGCTGACCGGGCGCAGAAAAAAGCTGACGGCAGTTTTTTCGCCGTCCACGGCCAGCGACAAGGCGCTCGTCTGGCATAGCGAGGACGAATCGGTCGCGACGGTGGCGCCGGATGGTACGGTGACGGCTGTGGCCCCGGGCGCCGCCGCCATCATCGCGATGTCCGGAGGCGGACAAAGCGCCTCCTGCGCAATACGGGTCGCAGATCCGGCGGCGGCGGTCGAAGTCGACGTGCCAACCGGCGAGGCGTATCTGCACCTCAAAAATCACCTTCAACTGCGCGCGGTGGTGCGCCCGGAAACGGCCTTTGAGGGCGTGACATGGCGATCCGGCAACACCAACGTTGTGACGGTGGACGAGCATGGACGCGCATATGGCCGCAAGGCGGGCGTGACCACGGTTTACGCCATTGCGAGGGACGGCACGGGCATCAAAGGGGGGATGCTGGTTCGGGTCATCACCCCGGTTTCAAGCGTGAAGCTCGCGCCTACGGAGAAGGTTTTTATAGGCCTCAGCAAAAAACTGGCGGTGAAGCTTTCACCGTCCAAGCCCTCGGTCAGGGCGCTGAAGTGGATGAGCAGCGACGAACGCGTTGCCGCGGTTTCGTCGGATGGCACAGTGACCGGCCTCGCGCTGGGACAGGTTGTCATCACGGCCATGGCGACGGACGGCAGTGGAAGGAGAGCCGGCTGCGTGCTGACGGTGGCTCGGCCGGTGACGGAGATCTCGATAAGCCCGGAAAACGGATACGGGCTGGTCTACAAGGGTGAACAGGTGCGCCTTGTGGCGGACGTTTCACCCGCGGACGCGGATGACAAATCGATCAAGTGGACTTCGTCAAACAGCGCGTGCGCGGTGGTGGACGCACAGGGGGTGGTCAAAGGCATCCGGCCGGGCAAGGCGAGGATCACCGCCGGGGCAAAGGATGGGAGCGGCGTGGCTCGAAGCGTCAGTCTCGTCGTCGGCAACCGGGAAAAGGCCATTACGCTCAACAAGAGCGACGCGGTAATCTACGCAAACGGCGAGACCGACGCGTTCCGCTTGGTTCAGCTCTCCGCGATGGCGCTGCCGAGCGGTACCCGCTATCGTGGGCTGCACTGGACGGTTATTCAGGGCTCAAGCGTGACAGTGGACACTGCGACCGGTCTCGTGACGGCGGTAGGCGAGGGCGTTTCAACCGTTCAGGCAACCACCGACAACAACCGCGCTGCAATATGCCGCATTGCAGTCTTGTGGCTTCCCGATGTGCTTATGCTCAGGACGAACGCGGTGACGCTTGCCTTCGGTCAGCGCTATGATCTGGGCGCGGAAGTCTTGATGGACGAGGCTTGCACTGAACGTTCGCTTTCCTGGTCGAGCAGCAATCCGAGGGTGGCGACGGTTACGCAGAATGGCGTTGTGACGGCGGCAAAAGGCAGAACGGGGACCGTCGCCATTACGGCCAAATCGAAGAACAGTCTTGTGGCCAAATGCGCCGTTACCGTCGTCAAATCGCTGCCCAAGAGCGCCGCGATGGAAGCGCCTTCAGAGGCCGTTCAGGGGAGCGGCATTCCCGCAGAAATGGCCGAGCCGGAAGACGAAGCTGCGCAAGAGTCGGGCATCCCGCCGGAGGTGGCCGAACCTGAAGGTGCGGCTTCGCAGGGGAGCGGCATCCCGCAGGAGGCAGAATCGGAAGGCGAAGGCGCACAAGGGCCGGGCATCCCGCAGGAAGAGGAAGCTGATCCGGAAGAAGAATCCCCGCAGGAGCCGATCGTTCTGCCGGAAGAAGTGGTCGGGCTGGAAGGAGAGGTAGCTTCGCTGCACATCGCGCCGGAGACGCATCCCCTAGGGCGGTAGCGACGCTGTCTGTGGTTCAGTCCACCAGCGGGTACACGCGCTCGGGCGGCATCGTGAGAAAGCCCGTAGTCTTGCCCTCCAGGCGCTGGTATGCCTCGCCGGACATCTCCCAGCGGATCGGCGCTCGGCCGCCGGAAAAGGCGACCATCAGGATGTGGCTGAAAGGGCCTTCGATGTGGTCGATCAAAGACCAGGAAAGCCGGTTTTCGCCCGCGCCGTCCTCGACCGGGAGGATTTGCAGGGCCCGGACGCCGACCCACCGTACATCCGCCGGAACGGGGTCCAGCGACTGAAGCGTCGCGCCCCAATCCGGTACGAAGAG
>JAEZTD010000311.1 GCA_023443705.1 Bacillota bacterium
ATATTCAAACTCCATCGTAAACGCGGGCTCCGGCTCGTAGGCGTCCAGCACGCACTCTCCTTCCTCGCCGCCTAGCTCCGCGCGGAGCCTTTCCATTTCCTCGTGCGTCAGGGCAATCTTCATCGGCGTTCCCTTCCCCTCATGCCTTTTACCGGGCGGTGAAATGTCCGCCCATTGCAAAGTGGTTGTGCCCGTCCCGCTCGCCGGCGAACCAAAAAGCCGCGCCATTTACATAGAAGGCAGTGTCCAGCGCCTCGTCCGGCCGCGTCTCTCCGGTAAAGTGCACAATGATGCGATCAAGCCGGTTTTTGTCGTGCCAATCGTAGGAAAACTGATCCCAGAGCCAGTCCACATACCGGGCGTTGTTGACGTGGCGGTTGATGTCGAGATCGCTGGGCGCGACCACGCGCGTCGCGCGACGCGCTTCCCCTTCGACCCTCGGAATGCCGCCGGGGTTTTCGATCGGCGGCGGCAGCGGGGCCTCGTCGAAGCCGGAGATGCCGTATTTCTCGCCGGGCACCATTTCCCGCGCCGCTATGTCCATCAAAACCCACAAAGACGACGCGCGGGCGATGGACTTTCCGTTCTCATCTTCAAACGCGTAATAACGCGGATAGATCGCGTGGCGCTCTCTGCCCGGCCAGGTGCGGGCGCGGATCAATTCCCCGAACTTGGGCGCCCGGTCGATCTGAAGGAGAATCCGCGTAACCACCCACGCAAGCCCCTTTTCCCGGAGGGAAAAATACCCGGCATTAAGCTGGGCGCTGTGTGCCTCGCCCAATTCCTGCATGGCGGTAAAGATAGCGCTAGGCCGCCATGCGCCGCAAAAGTCGGTGTCGGGCGCGCGCAGCGCAAAACTTGTTTCAAAGACCGGTTTCAAACTGATCCCCTCCGGGCCATATTATACCACAAAACCGACGCAATTTCCCGGCTTAATTGGCAAGTAACGTCAGCTTTACCGGGCGGACTTCGGCGGCGTTGACAGGACGCCGGGTTTTTCTTATAATTCGAGCACAGATACCCATTCAAGGAGGTATTGACCATGAAGGAACTGAGGGCGCAGGCCGAGCGGGCGCGCGAGGCGGCCCTTTCCATGCAGGCGGTTTCCACAGAGACGAAAAACGCGGCGCTGACGCGGGCCGCGCGGCTCCTTAACGAGCGGACGAAAGAAATCCTCGCGGCCAACGCGCGGGACCTTCTTAGGGCCCAGGAGAAGGGCTTGAGCCAGGCATTCATCGAGCGGCTGACCCTGACCAAAGCCCGCATCGAGGGCATGGCGCGGGGGCTTGAGGAAGTCGCCGCCCTCCCCGATCCGGTGGGTGAAACGCTGGACAGCTGGACGCGGCCGAACGGCCTCGCGATCGAGAAGAAGCGCGTACCCATCGGCGTGATCGCAATCATCTACGAATCTCGCCCCAACGTGACGGTGGACGCGGCGGCGCTTTGCGTGAAGTCGGGGAACGCCGTCATCCTCCGGGGCGGCTCCGACGCACTCCAGTCCAACGCGGCGCTGTGCCAGGTTTTGCAGGAAGCCGCGCGGGCGGCGGGGCTGCCTGAAGGCTGCGTATCCCTCGTGACCGACACCTCCCGCGAGGCGGCGTCGGCGTTGATGAAGATGAACGGTCTGGTGGACGTGCTCATCCCCCGGGGCGGCAAGGGGCTGATCCGCTCGGTGGTGGAGAACGCCACCGTGCCGGTAATTCAGACCGGTGAGGGCGTTTGCCACGTCTACGTTGACCGCGCGTGCGACCCCGCGCTGGGCGTCAAGATCGCGGTCAGCGCCAAGGTGAGCCGCCCGTCGGTGTGCAATTCGGCGGAGACGCTGCTGGTGGACGGCGCGATCGCGGACCGCTTCTTGCCGGGCTGCCTCGAGGCGCTCCGGGATGCGGGCGTCGAGATCCGCGGCTGCGAGAAAACCCGCGCCCTCTGCCCGTGGGTGAATATGGCCACCGACGCGGACTGGGATGCCGAGTACAACGACATGATCTATTCCGTCCGGGTGGTGGACGGCGTGGACGAGGCCATCCGCCACATCAACCGCCACGGCACCCGCCACTCTGAGGCCATCGTCACCGAGGACGCCGAAGCCGCGCGGAAATTCCTGAGCCTCGTCGACGCGGCCTGCGTGTACTGGAACGCCTCCACCCGCTTCACCGACGGCGGCGAGTTCGGCTTCGGCGCGGAGATCGGCATCAGCAACCAGAAGCTGCACGCCCGCGGGCCGATGGGCCTTCGCGAGCTGACCACCATCAAATACGAAATTACAGGAAACGGACAGATTCGATGAACTGCAACCTTTGTCCCCGACGCTGTGATGTGGACAGGGCCGAGCGCCGGGGCGTCTGCTGCATGGGCGAAAATCCGGTTGTGGCGCGCATCGCGCCGCATTACGACGAAGAACCGTGTATCAGCGGCGTACGCGGCTCCGGCGCGGTGTTCTTCAGCGGCTGTCCCCTTGGGTGCGCGTTCTGCCAGAACAGCGAGATCAGCTGCGGGGGCTTCGGCCGGGGGATCACCGTCCTCGCCCTCCGCCGGGCATTTGACAGGCTGATCGAGGCGGGCTGCCACAACATCAACCTCGTCAACCCCACCCATTTCACCCCCGCCATCCTCTCGGCGCTGGAAGCGCCGCTCCCCGTGCCGGTGGTCTGGAACAGCAGCGGGTATGAGCTTCCGGAAACGCTGAAAGCGCTGGAGGGCCGGGTGGCGGTCTTCCTGCCGGACCTGAAGTACGTGGACTCCGCGCTGTCGGCCCGCTACTCCGGCGCGCCGGACTATTTTGAGCGCGCGTCGAAGGCGCTCGTTGAAATGTACCGCCTGGCGGGCCCGCCGCAGCTCAACGAAGACGGGCTGATCGTGCGCGGCCTCATCGTGCGCCACCTGATCCTGCCCGGGTGTGCGGAGGATTCGATGCGGGTGCTGGACTGGATCAAGGCGAACCTGCCCGGCGCGTGGGTGAGCCTGATGGCCCAGTACACCCCGGCAGGCCGCGCGCGGGAATACCCGGAGATCTACCGCCGCCTGAAAAAGCGCGAATACGAGCGCGTGGTGAACCATCTGATCCGGCTGGGGCTGGACGAGGGCTACGTGCAGGAATTGTCCTCCGCGGACGAGCGGTACGTACCCGCCTTCGACCTGACCGGGGTGTGAAGTCAAACAAAATCCGCCCATGTCGCAAAATGGCCGCCGGGTAGATTCGCGCACGCATCCTGTGGTATTATAGTATCCGGAGATATCAGAACGAAGGCGCGCCTTCGCGTCCCGCGCCGGAATTCACATAAAATGTACTTAGCGGAGGGAAACATCATGGCCAAGCCTCAGGGACTTTCCGGGTATCAGTTCTGGTTCATCACCGGCTCCCAGCACCTGTACGGCGAGGAGACGCTCAGGCAGGTGCGCGAGCACGCGAAGACCATCGCCGAGTCACTCAACGCCGCGGACGAAATCCCCGGCACCATCGTCTATAAGCCCATCGTCACCACGCCGGACGACATCCTCTCCACGATGATGGCCGCGAACGCCGATCCGGCCTGCGCGGGCGTAATCACCTGGATGCACACTTTCTCGCCGTCCAAGATGTGGATCGGCGGCCTCAAGGCGCTCCAGAAGCCCTGGCTGCACCTGCACACCCAGTACGGGCGCAACATCCCGGACGAGGGCATCGACATGGACTTCATGAACCTCAACCAGAGCGCCCACGGCGACCGCGAGCACGGCTTCATCGGCGCGCGCATGCGCCTCGCCCGCAAGGTCGTGGTCGGCTTCTGGCAGGACACGCCCGTCCGCCGGAAGATCGGCAGCTGGATGCGCTCCGCCGCCGGCGCGATGGTCAGCCGCGGCCTCAAGGTGATGCGCTTCGGCGACAACATGCGCCAGGTGGCCGTCACTGAGGGCGACAAGGTCGAGGTGCAGATCAAGCTGGGCTGGCAGGTCAACACCTGGCCGGTGGGCGACCTGGTCAAGCTGATGAACGACGTCACCGAGGCCGAAGTCGACGCCCAGATGGCCGAATACGAGAAGAAGTATTCGATGGGCACGAGCGAAATCGACACAGTGCGCTACCAGGCGCGCGAGGAGATCGCCATGCGCAAGATGCTCGAGCGCGAGGGCTGCGGCGCGTACACCAACACCTTTGAAGACCTGCACGGCATGCGCCAGCTGCCCGGCCTCGCGTCTCAGGATTTGATGAGCGAAGGCTACGGCTACGGCGGCGAGGGCGACTGGAAGGTCAGCGCGATGACCCACATCATGAAGCGGATGGCCGAAGGCCTTGGCAAGGGCACCGCGTTCATGGAGGACTACACCTACGACCTCGAGGCGGGCAACGAGCTTTCGCTGGGCGCCCACATGCTGGAGGTTTGCCCGTCGCTGGCGGAGGGCAAGCCCTCCATCCACGTCGATCCGCTGGGGATCGGCGACCGGGAGCCCCCGGCGCGGCTGGTGTTCGAAGGCAAGTCCGGCCCGGCCATCGTGGTCTCTCTCGTGGACATGGGCGGCAGGCTCCGGCTGATCGTGCAGGACGTGGAGGCCGTAAAGCCGATCTACAAGATGCCCAACCTGCCCGTGGCCCGCGTGATGTGGAAGGGCTTCCCCTCCTTCGCGGAAGGCGCGGAGTGCTGGATTCTGGCGGGCGGCGCCCACCACACCGTGTTCAGCTACGACGTGACCGCCGAGATGATGCGCGACTGGGCGGAGATCATGGACATCGAATACGTGCACATCGGCAAGGAGACGAACGTCGAGAACTTCAAGCAGCAGCTGTTCCTTTCGGACATCGCCTGGAAGCTGAAATAAGCAACATCGCATAAACCGCGCCCCGGAACTGATCCGGGGCGCGGCCAGACCATCAACACAGTCCCCATCGAACTTCAATCGTTCCCGGCGGCGTGCACGTCGGGGATGGGATAACGCCACCAGTACGCATACTGGTGGCGTTATCCGTACCTTTGGTCAGTGCGACGTCCGGAAACTCCAGAGAATTTCAGGCGCACGCAGCACCTTTCCCTTTGCATCGAAAAAGCCGCAAGGCTTTTCGATGCCCTGACCTACAGGACGAGCTTACTGATCATGCGGCAAATCCCCGCCAAATCCGCCTGGCTGATGAATTCAAACTTCACCTTGCCCATCCCCGAAAACCACAGCTCAAGTTCGCTGTCGAGGTCAAACACGCCCGCTGTTTCAACGGAGAAAGCCTGAATCTTGCTGTAGGGCAGCGAAGTAAAGTCCTTCTTCTTTCCGGTAATGCCCTGAACGTTGATGGCGATGATTCGTTTTGTTGTAAACACGACGCCGTCTCGGATGCTTTGAAACGTACCCAGCACGCTCTCTCCGTCAATGAGCAGCGGCGAAACCATGGCCGAAAAGCTCGATTCCGGAACAGGCCGGAGCTTTAGAAAGCTTGCGTTCGTAAAATCAATCAAGGAAAATCCTCCATTCATTGCGGCAATTACGGCGTTTGTCGCCATAAAAGTATACCATTAGGGCATGCGCCCGGGCAAGCGCCGGCAGAAACGGCGTTCCTCGTTTTGCTGGGAACGCCCAAGGCATCGAAAACCCCTGCGGTCTTTTTGATGCTTAAGGAAGAAAGCCTGCGTGCCCCTGGAATCCTCACGGATTTCCTGGCGTCGCACTGACCAAGGGTACGGAAAGCGTCACCAAGTTGCGAACTGGTGGCGCTTTCACGTTCCCGGCGTACACGCCGCCGGGAACGATTGAAACCCTACGTAAGACTTTATTGATGGTCTGCGCGTCCCCCATTTTGCGGGGAACGCTCTTTCCCTGTGTTCTCTACTCCAGTTCGAACGCGCCGGTGTAGAGGTTGTAGTACGTGCCCCTGTCCGCGATCAGCTTTTCGTGGCTGCCGCGCTCGATGATGCGGCCGTGGTCCAAGACCATGATCACGTCGGCATTCATGACGGTGGACAGCCGGTGGGCGATGACGAACACCGTGCGCCCCTCCATCAGCTGATCCATCCCCCGCTGCACGATCTGCTCGGTGCGGGTATCGATCGACGAGGTGGCCTCGTCCAGGATCATCACGGGCGGGTCCGCCACCGCGGCGCGGGCGATGGCGATGAGCTGCCGCTGCCCCTGGGAGAGGTTTGCGCCATTGCCGTAGAGCACTGTGTCATAGCCGTCCGGAAGGCGCATGATGAAGTCGTCCGCGCCTGCGAGGCGCGCGGCCTCGCGGCATTCTTCGTCGGTCGCGTTCAGCCGCCCGTAACGGATGTTCTCCATGACGGTGCCGGTGAACAGGTTCGTCTCCTGCAGAACGGCACCCAGCGAGCGGCGCAGATCGGCCTTTTTGATCTTGTTGATGTTAATGCCGTCGTAGCGGATCTTGCCGTCCGCGATGTCGTAGAAGCGGTTGATGAGGTTTGTGATCGTGGTCTTGCCCGCGCCGGTGGCGCCGACGAAGGCCACCTTCTGCCGGGGCTCCGCATAGAGGGTCACGTCCGACAATACGGGCTTGCCCTCTTCGTATTCAAAGTCCACGTTCTGGAACCGAACGTCGCCCGCCAGAGGCGTCAAGGTGAAAGAGCCGTCCGGGTTCGGGCATTTCCACGCCCAGGCCCCGGTGCGCGTCTCGCTCTCGGCGACGGTGCCGTCGGGCGCGACCAAGGCGTTGACCAGCGTCACCGTGCCCGCGTCCGCTTCGGGCGCCTCGTCCATCATCTCGAACACGCGGCTCGCGCCCGCAAGGCCCATCACGACGGCGTTGATCTGGTTGGACAGCTGCCCAACGTTGCCCGCCATCTGCTTGGTCATGTTGAGGAAGGGCACCACGATGCTGATGCCGATGGGAAGTCCGGAAAGGCTGACGTTGGACGCGTTCGTCACCAAGAGCAATCCGCCCGCCATCGCCACCAGCACGTACAACACATTTCCGATGTTGCCGAGGATGGGCATCAGCATGTTGGCGTAGCGGTTGGCCTTGCGCGCGTCCTCAAAGAGCGATTCGTTGATCGTGTCAAACTGCTTCTCGCTCTCCGCTTCGTGGCAGAAGACCTTGACGACCTTCTGGCCGTTCATCATCTCCTCGATGAAGCCCTCGGTCTCACCCAGCGCCCGCTGCTGGCGCACAAAGTACTTGGCCGAGTTTCCGCCCACCTTGCCGGTAACCACCACCATCAGGAGAAGCCCCAGAAGCACCAGCGCCGCCAGCCAGACGCTGAAGTACAACATCACCGAGTACACCGTGACGACGACAATCGTCGATTGAATCAGCTGCGGCAGCGACTGGGAGACGAGCTGCCGGAGGGTGTCGATGTCGTTCGTATAATAGCTCATCACGTCGCCGTGTTTGTGGGTGTCGAAAAATTTCACCGGCAGCGACTGCATCCCGTCGAACATCGCGCGGCGCATCTTGCACAGAAAGCCCTGGGTGATGTAGGCCATCATCTGAGTGTGGGCGACGACCGACAGAATCGAGATCAGATAGAGGGTGCCCAGTTGAACCACCATCGGTACGATCTCCACCCTGGCGGCCGCCCAGTCGCCGGACCTGTACCATTTTTCGATGACCTCGATGATCTGCTGCATATAGAGCGTCGGGATCGCGCTGACCACGGCGGAGAACACGATCATCACCGCCGTCAGCGGCACCATCACGGGGTAGAACTTAAAGAGCATCCCGATCAGCCGCTTGAACGTACCGCGCTTCGCCTTGGGCTGCTTTCCGGCAAATTTCTTATTAGCCAACCTGCTCGCCTCCCCGGTTCTGCGAGGTGTAAATCTCGCGGTAGGTTTCGTTCCTTTCAAGGAGTTCCGCGTGGGTTCCATGGTCCGCGATGCGGCCGCCTTCCATGAGCACGATCACATCGGCGTCCTCGACGGATGCGACCCTCTGGGCGATGATGATCTTGGTGGTCTCCGGAATGAACGAGCGGAAGCCCTTGCGGATCAAGGCGTCGGTGTGCGTGTCCACGGCGCTGGTCGAGTCGTCCAGGATCAGGATCTTGGGCTTTTTGAGCAGCGCTCGGGCGATGGAGAGCCGCTGCTTCTGCCCACCGGACACGTTGGCGCCGCCCTGCTCGATCCAGGTGTCATAGCCCTTGGGGAAGCTCGTGATGAAATCATGGGCCTGGGCGAGCTTGCTGGCGGCGATCATGTCCTCGTCGGTCGCATTCTTGTCGCCCCAGCGAAGGTTGTCCCGGATGGTGCCGGAGAACAGCTCGTTCTTCTGCAGCACCACCGCCACCTGATCGCGCAGGCTGGCCAGATCGTAATCCCTCACGTCCACCCCGCCCACGCGGACGACGCCTTCTGAAGCGTCGTACAGGCGCGGGATCAGCTGAATCAGCGTGGACTTCGACGAGCCCGTGCCGCCCAGGATGCCCACCGTCTGACCGGATTTTATCGTAAGGTTGACGTCCGACAGCGCGTACCGCTCCGCCCGCTCGGAGTACTTGAAGCTGACGTTCTTAAATTCGATGGAGCCGTCCCTGACCTCCGTCACGGCGTTTTCCGGGCTCTTCAGCGTCGGCTCCTCGTCCAGCACCTCGACGATGCGCCGGGCGGATTCTTCGGCAATGGTGATCATCACATAGACCATTGAAAGCATCATAAGGGACATGAGGATCTGATGGCCGTAGGTCAGCATCGCCGAGAACTGGCCCACGTCCAGCTCCAGCCCTGTGGAACGGATGATGATTTCAGAGCCGAACAGCAGCACAATCACCATGTTGGCGTACATGCAGAACTGCATCAGCGGCGAGTTGAACGCGATGATGCGCTCCGCGCGGGTGAAGTCCACCCGGATGTCCTCCGCCGCCTGCCCGAACTTTTCCTTTTCATAGTCCTCCCGCACGAAGGACTTGACCGCCCGGATGCCGCGCACGTTTTCGGCGATGGATTCGTTCAGCTTGTCGTAGCGGCGGAACACGCGCTTGAACGTGGGCAGCGCCTTTCGGATGACCATGATGAGGCCGAACACCAGGATCGGCACCACCACCACGAACATCAGCGCCAGCTTTCCGCCCATGATCCAGGCCATCACCATGGAGAACAGGAACATCAGCGGGCCGCGCACCGCGACGCGGATAATCATCATAAAGGCGTTCTGCACGTTGAAGACGTCCGTGGTCATGCGGGTGACCAGCGACGAGGACGAGAACTTGTCGATGTTTTCAAACGCGAAGCCCTGCACGCGATAAAAGAGGTCCCGCCGAAGGTTTTTGCCGAAGCCGCTGGAGGCGGTGGCGCCGGTCGCCCCCGCCCCCGCGCCAAAGGCAAGCGACAGGCAGGCCATCAAAAAAAGCAGGCCACCATAGGTGGCGATGACGGAAAGCCCGCATCCCGCCTTGATTTCGTTAATGAGTTTTGCGATGATGAAGGGGATCAGACACTCCATGATCACCTCCAGCGTGATCAAAACGGGCGTCAGAATTGCGTCCCTCTTGTATTCCCGAATGCTCTTTGCAAGCTTTTTCAGCATGCCCTATCCTCCCCAACGCGGCGCGCTGACGCCGCGGTCTGTTGTGTCTATTCCCGCCAAGGCCGGGGCGGGCTGTCCGGCTCCGCCTGCCGGTCTCGCGCGCCCAGGTTTTCCCGGATGCGGTCAATGTACTGGAACAGGTTCTCAATCTCCTCGGGGCTGAAACCCCGGGTGATTTCCCGTTCGACACCCTCCGCGTACTCGCGCATCTGCTTGGAAAGCGCCCACGCCTTCGGCAAAAGGGTCAGCTTTTTCAGCCGCGCGTCTCGCGAGACGCTCTTCCGCTCGATCAGCCCCTTGCGCTCCATCAGGTCAAGCACCTTTGACACCGTGGATCGCGTGACACCGAAGGCTTCCTCCAGATCCCGCTGGCAGACTTCGCGCCCCGCCTGCTCCTGTTCCACCAGGTAAGCGATTACCCAGCGGTTGGTGCCGGTTATTCGCTCGAGAACCTCCCGGTCCGGGCGGTCC
>JAEZTD010000035.1 GCA_023443705.1 Bacillota bacterium
GCCAGCCAGAGGGAGTACGAGATCGTATTGCTGGAAGAGCTGGTACCGGAAGACCACCTGCTGCGTAAGATCGATGCGGCGGTGGATTTCGGCTTCATTCATGACATGTGCAAGGACTTGTACTCGCAGAACTCCAGCCGTTCGCCGTCCGGGCCCGCGAAGAAGATGTTTCGGATGCCAAGCGCCGGAACGTCCACAACGTGGTCGGTCTCGAAGCGGACGTTCTTCTCGATCAGCTTGCACAGAAGCGTATCGATGTCCTCCACCTCGATGCAGACGTGGTCGAACAACCCGGCCTGCCGCGGTTCGCCGGACTTGCGTTGAATCAGCTCCAGCACGCAGGAGCCTGCCTTGACAAAGGCGATGTCGCAGGCGGGTAGCTGATAATCCCCGGCGGGTTCAAACCCCAGGGTATCCACGTAAAACGCCTTTGAGCGGCCAAGGTCGGTCACGAACAGCCCGATATGGGCGAGGCCGACGAGGCGGCCGCCGCAGTTTTTGCAGTCACAAGCCATAAAATCCCTCCGTTCACACGATGCCGGATTCATTATACCACGGCCTGTGCGCCGGCAAAAGAGGAATTTACCCAAAATATCTTTTATACGCCGGTGCCGGCAGTATAATGAAATTGGTCGGCATTCCAAAGCGTTGGAAGTCGAACCGTTTCGCTGCCTCTTTTTTGATCGTCGGGTATCCAAGAGAACTCGAACGGAGGGAATTTCCATGAAAGCGAACACCCGTCTTTTGACCTTCACTGCCCTTTTCATCGCGCTGATTCTGCTGTTTGGATCGACGCCGCTGGGCCTCATCCCGCTCGGCTTTGTCAACGTGACCATTCTGGCGGTTCCGGTGGTGATCGGCACCATTGTGCTGGGACTGGGGCCGGGCCTCATTCTGGGCTTCTGCTTCGGCCTTGTCTCTACGCTCAGCATGTTCGGCCTGACCATGACCGCGCCGTCCGCGCTGGCGTCGGCGCTGGCGGCGGCAAACCCGCTCCTGGCCATCCTGATGTGCTTCGTGCCCCGGCTTCTGGTGCCGCTCACGACGCACCTGATATTCAGAGCGGTCAACGCGGCGGTCGGCAGAAAAGCAGCGCTCCCGGCGGCCGCCATCGTCGGTTCCGTCACCAACACGGTCTTCTACCTCGGCCTGATGCTGGCGTTTTACACGATTGTCGGGCTCGATTCCACGAGGCTGCTCGCGGTCATCGCCGGCGTCGGCCTGATCGCAGGCGGCAGCGAGGCGGTGGTCAACGCGCTTCTGAGCACGCCCATCGTCCTGGCGCTGTGGAAGGTCGAACAAAAGCACGAATAGGAGCGTGACCCATGATCCTCACCCTCGACGTCGGCAACACCAACATCAAGGTGGCGCTGTTTGACAAGGAAGAAATGGTCGCCTATTTCCGGATTTCGACCAACCGGCAGATGTCCTCCGACGAATACGGCATTCTGATGGTGAACCTCTTCGCCCACAACGGCGTGAGCATGAAGGGCGTAGAGGGCATCATCATGTCGTCCGTGGTGCCCACGGTCAACTTCACGCTGGAGCACATGTGCCGCAACTACTTCGGCATGGAGCCGATGACTGTCGGCCCCGGCATCAAGACCGGCATCAACATCAAGTACGACAACCCCCGGGAGTTGGGCAGCGACCGCATCGCCAACGCCGTCGCGGCCTATGCGCTCTACGGCGGCCCCTGCATCTACATCGATTTCGGCACGGCGACCACCTTCGGCGCGCTGTCCGCCAAGGGCGAATTCCTGGGCGGCGCGATCTGCCCGGGCCTCAAGCTTGCCGCCGAGGCGCTGACCGAACACGCCGCGAAGCTGCCCCGGTTCGAGCTCGTCAAGCCGGAGACCGTCATCGGCCGCAACACCATTACGAACCTTCAGGCGGGCATTGTGTACGGCTACGTGGGGCAGGTCACCTACCTGGTCAAAAAGTTCCGGGAGGAGCTTAAGACGCCCAATGCCAAGGTCATCGCCACCGGAGGCCTGGCGCTGCTCGTCGCCGATGAGACGGACTCAATTGATGTTCTGGATGGCATCCTCACGCTGAAGGGTCTGAGGATTATCTACGAGCGAAACATCGCTTAGGAGGAAGTTGACCATGCCGGTGTAGCTGGCGAGGCCCGCGGGCTGGCCGCTCAGCTGCAGGAAGGCCTCCGCCGCTCGATCGGCAAAGGCCGCGGTGCCCGAAGCGGCGTCGCCCAGGTCGTCTATGCGGGTGAAATCGTATCGGACGCCTTCGTCAAAATCCTTGCGGACCTCGAACCATTTGGTCATGTCGATGGCGCGCAGCGCGTCCATTGAGTAGCGCAGCGCGTAGATCGTACCGGCGTACTGAAACCGCGCATCGCCAGCCATGCACGCCTGATAGGCGGCGAAGTTGGCCTCGTCCTCCCTTGCGATGCCCGCCGCGTGGGCGAGCTCGTGGGTGGCGAGGAAGGGCAGCGTAAAGATCGGCTCCTTCGGGCTGACGATCGCCTCGCCGGTCCAGGGCGCGTACAGTCCGCCGATCTTCAGCGCCTGAAGAACCTGAGGAAAGCGCGAAAGCTTCGGGGCGTACAGCGGCCGATCGCTAATTTCAAGGGCGGCCACCGCATCCCGAGCGGCGGCGAGAATCTCCGTCTGGGATGCGTCTGGCGCGGCGTACGCGTCGTTACGCAGTTCTTCCGCCTGCGCGGCCAGGACCCGGGAGAGCTTTATAAGCCGCCAGGTTTCATAGCTTTCGGTTTCTTTTGCGGGCACGAAGCACTGCGGCACCCACAGAACCGCATACATCAAGAAAACGAGCGAGAGCGTAAAGGACGCTCCCCTCGGAGCCCTGCGCCGGATGGCGGCCCAGGCGAGCATCACGACGACCGCCGGCGCGACGAGTATTAGCAGTGTTTCGCCCACCGGCCAGTCCGTGACCGATGCGGCGCGGGCGACCACTGCGGATAGCGGCAGGGATATGTTGCGCGAAAACCAGGCGGCCGCGGTTCCGGACAGCGCAAACACGATGGACAGCGCCGCAGCAACGGCTGCCAGAATAAGCGCCTTGCGCACGATCGCCACCTCCCGGATCATTCTATTCACGCACCTATGGCTCCAATGAAATTATCCCATACAGACAAGTACAAAATCAAATGCAATAGATGGAAGCAACGGCGAAAAATTAACACTTTTAGGGTATACTGAACCAAACGGCTTCGTTGAAAGGAAGAGGTACATGCAGATCAAGCTGGACATCAACCACATGATGAATGATTTCCTGGGCGGCAAGGGATTGGATCGTGCCCAGATCGCGGCAATGGAGCCCGCTTTGAAGAACGCCCACATTCAGGTGGAATCGAATCGCGGCAAGGGCATGCAGGGCTGGATGGACCTGCACTACAATCAGGCGGAAATTGTAACGTCGATTGAGAAAAAGGCGGCGGAAATCCGCGGGCAGTTCGACGCGTTTGTGGTTCTGGGCATCGGCGGATCGGCGCTGGGCCCGGCAGCGGTACACCAGGCCCTCAGCCACCTGCGCTATAATGAGCTGCCGAACGGCGTGCGCCCCGGCCCCAAGCTCTACATCGAGGACAACATTGATCCGGAGTGCATGGCGTCGCTTTTGGATGTAATTGATGTTACAAAGACATGTTTTAATGTCATAACAAAGTCGGGCGGTACCGCCGAGACCATGAGCCAGTACCTGATCGTTCTGGACCTCCTCAAAAAGGCTGTGGGGGAGGACTACCGCCGTCACATCCTGATCACCACCTCCCGCACCAAGGGCTTCCTGATCAAGATCGCCGAG
>JAEZTD010000122.1 GCA_023443705.1 Bacillota bacterium
TGTTCGCCCCTCT
Organism: Bacillota bacterium; assembly: GCA_023443705.1. GTDB lineage: Bacteria > Bacillota > Clostridia > Christensenellales > Aristaeellaceae > JAEZHK01. The sequence continues at coordinate 14 of JAEZTD010000122.1, forward strand.
CCCAGTCGCCCAGATGGCGCTCCGCAAGCTGGACCAGCTCGGCCCAATCGTAGTTGCCGGCCAGCGCCAACACGGCGTTTTCCGGCCTGTAGAACTTTTTGTAATAGCCCAGAAGCCGGGCGCGGTTCAGCCCACCAACGGATTCTTCGGTGCCGAGGATCGGGCGGGACAGCGGCTGATCGCCGAACTGCGCCAGCATGATCAGCTCGCTCACGAGATCCTCAGGAGAATCCTCGGCCATCGAAATTTCCTCGATGATGACGCCTTTTTCCTTTTCGATCTCCTGCGGGTTGAATACGGAATGGAGCACGATGTCAGAGATGACGTCCATCGCCAGCGGCAGGTCCTCATCCACCACTTTGGCATAAAAGCAGGTACACTCTTTGGATGTAAAGGCGTTCAGCTGACCGCCGACGGCGTCCATCGCCTCCGCAATCTCCCGGGCGGTGCGTTTTTTCGTGCCCTTGAAGAGCATGTGCTCGATAAAGTGGCTGATGCCGCCCTGCTGCTTCGTCTCATACTGGGAGCCGCTGCCGACCCAGAGCCCCACCGACACCGAGCGGAAGTGCGGGATTTTCTCGGCGATGATTCTCAGGCCGTTGGGAAGGGTGTGTTGATCGTACATGGTTCCTCCTGAAAAATGCGGGGAACCGGGCTTTGCCCAATTCCCCGCGTAAGTGGATTATTAGCGCCGGAACGGCGGCCTTCCGCCGCCCATGCCTCCGTCACGCCGCTGCGGCGGACGACGGACCGGCATGGCCGGGTTGTCATACTCGATGTCGGAGCGGATCAGGTTCACGCGGCCCTGCGCATCGACTTCCGCCACCTTGACGGGCAACGTATCGCCGATCGAGACCACGTCCTCAACCTTTTCAACGCGTTCGTTGGCAAGCTTCGAAACGTGCAGCATGCCGTCCTTGCCGGGCGCGTACTCCAGGAACGCGCCGAAGGGCATGATGCGAACGACCGTTCCTTCGAATTCGTCGCCCACCTTGAGCTCCTTGGTGATGCCTTCGATGATCTGGCGGGCCTTCTTGGCGGCCGCCTCGTCAGAAGTGGCGATGTAGACGCTGCCGTCGTCCTCGATGTCGATCTTGACGCCGGTCTGCTCGATGATCTTGTTGATGGTCTTGCCGCGGGGGCCGACCACTTCACCGATCTTCTCCGGGTTGATCTTGAATACGACGATCTTCGGCGCGTACTTCGAAAGGTTCGGCCGGGGCGCCGGCAGCGCGTCCAGCATTTTGCCGAGGATGTGCATGCGGCCGTCGAGCGCCTGAGACAGCGCCTGGCGGAGAACCGCCTCGTCGATGCCCTTAATCTTGATGTCCATCTGGATGGCGGTGATGCCCAAAGCCGTGCCCGCCACCTTAAAGTCCATGTCGCCCAGGAAGTCCTCGAGACCCTGGATGTCGGTAAGCACCGCGACCTTGCCGGTGGCCTCGTCCTTGATCAGGCCCATCGCGACGCCGCCCACGGGCCGTTTGATCGGCACACCCGCGTCCATCAGCGCCAGCGTGGAGCCGCAGACGGAAGCCTGGGAGGTGGAGCCGTTGGAGCTCATGACCTCCGAGACCAGGCGCAGCGCATACGGGAAGTCTTCGGTGGAGGGAATCATCGGTTCGAGGGCACGCTCCGCCAGCGCGCCGTGGCCGATCTCACGCCGGCCGGGGCTGCGGGCAGGCTTGGCCTCGCCGGTGGAATAGCCCGGGAAGTTGTAGTGGTGCATGTACCGCTTGGTTTCCTCGGGATAGATGGTGTCCAGCGCCTGCTGTTCCGATACCGGCGCCAGCGTGGCGACGGTCATGACCTGGGTCTGTCCGCGGGTGAACACCGCGGAGCCATGGGCGCGGGGCAGCACGCTGGTCTCGCACCAGATGGGGCGCACCTCGGTGAGCTTGCGGCCGTCGGGGCGGATGCCCTCGTCGATGATGCGGCGGCGCATGACTTCCTTCTGGAGCGAATACAGCGCATCGCCGATTTCGCCCTCGCGGCCGGCGAATTCTTCCGCAAAGTGGGCCTTGCACTCGGCCTTGAGCGCGGCCTCGCGAACCTGGCGCTCCTCGCGATCGAAGGTTTCAAACACGTACTTGACCTTTTCCAGCGCGTATTCGCGCACGGCGGCCTTCACGTCGTCGCCCGGCAACGTCAGCGGGAACTCGCGCTTCGGCTTGCCGATTTCGGCAACGATCTGCTCCTGGAAGGCGACGATCTTCTTGATCTCTTCATGGGCGAACAGGATGCCGCCCAGCATAACCTCTTCGGAGACTTCCTTCGCGCCCGCTTCGACCATCAGCACCGCTTCCTTGGTGCCGGCGACGGTCAGCTGCAGAAGGGTCTCGGCGCGCTCCTCGTCCGTGGGGTTGATGATGTACTTGCCGTCAATGTAGCCGACGTTGACCGCGCCGGTGGGGCCGGCGAAGGGAATGCAGCTGATCGACAGCGCGACGGAGGAACCGATCATCGCCGGGATCTCGGGGGTGTTGTTGGAATCCATCGACATGACGGTGGCGACGACGGACACGTCGTTGCGCATTCCCTTGGGGAACAGCGGGCGCAGCGGGCGGTCGATCAGTCGGCTGGTCAGGATGGCCTTTTCCGCCGGGCGGCCTTCTCGGCGAATCCAGCCGCCGGGAATCTTGCCGACCGCGTAGAGCTTCTCCTCGAAGTCAACGCTCAGCGGAAAGAAGTCGATACCGGGACGCTGCGTCTCGGAGACCGTCGCGGTCACCAGAACACAGGTGTCGCCGTAGCGGACGAACACCGCGCCGCTGGCCTGCTCGGCATACTTGCCGAACTCCAGCGTCAGCGTTCTTCCGCCCAATTCGTAACTGTAGCTCTTGAACATGTTTTCCCCCTCCTCGTGGGCATTTCTATCTATTTCTTTCATTGAAACCACATTCAGCCCCGGCGAACAGACTGCAAAAACCGCCGCTTAGGGCAGTATCCCCCAAACGACGGCATTTTGTTCATCTCAGGGACGCGGCCGCGGCAAGCATTACTTGCGCAGACCCAGTTTGGCAATCAGGGTGCGGTAGCTCTCGATGTCATTGTTCTTCAGGTAGTCGAGCAGACCGCGGCGCTGACCGACCATCAAAAGGAGGCCGCGACGGGAGTGGTGATCCTTCTTATGCTCCTTCAGGTGCTCGTTCAGATGGTTGATGCGCGCGGTGAGAAGCGCGATCTGCACCTCAGGGGAGCCGGTGTCACCCTCGTGACGGCCATATTCGTTCATGATGTCCTGCTTGGCGATAACCATAGATGTATTCCTCCTGTTTCGTATGCCCGCAAGCCAAGTGAGCCGTTGGAGAATCGGCAGACCGAGCAAACGGATGTCTTTGGGCTATTATGCCGCAAGAGACATTATATCATACCGCAGGTTCGATGTAAATGCACTTTTTGTGAAGTTATGGCACATAACCGCCAATTTCCGGCAGGCTTAAAAAGCACCTGGGGTCCACCGCGCGGCCCGAAACCCTCGCCTCAAAATGCAGGTGCGTGCCGTTGGCGCTGCCCGTGGAGCCCATCGCGCCGATTGCCTGCCCGCGCTTCACTTTCTGTCCTTTGCGCACGCTGATTTTTGCGAGATGCGCGTACATGGAGCGAGAACCGTCCGCGTGCTCGATGACGACGTACTTCCCGTAACTGCCGTACTTTGATACGATGCCTTCCTTCACATCACAGGGATCGATGTACCGGCCGTATTTGTTCTTTTTCGTCTTGCGGTAGTCGTGGGTGCAGCGGTCGTCTACGCGGATGACGCGGCCTTCGGAAACCGCCACGACGCCATTGTTGCCGCTGGGGGAAAAATCGACGCCGTCGTGTTTGTCCTTGTCGCGGGCGACGGTCTTGAAGTCATCCGTTATCTGGCAGAAGCTGTTGTCCGCGACGGGAAGCCGCCAGACCGAGGCGCTCTCCACGCCGGTTCTGTCCTCCTCGATCGTCCACCGCTGCAAAGGGTTGTTGAGGTCGAGCTTCTCGATGGAAAGCCCAGCCCCCTCGGCCGCGGCGGCGGCCGTCAGTGCGTAGCCGGCGTCCGTCTGCAGGCAGAGCAATAGATTGTTGTCCGACGTCATGACGGCGCGGAAGCGGTGGCTCGTGCCGCCATCCGCCATGAACGACGCGGTTTCTTCACTCTTCTCCGGCTCTGCGGTGGGCATGCCTGTCGCGGCGGCCTTCGCCAGACGCGCTTCGTTTTTCCGTATCGTCCGTTGCAGCTCCAGCACATCCCGAAGCATGGAAATGGTTGCCGCGCCGGTCAGAATCTCCCCGCTGTCCGAAAGCGGTGCGGTGAGGTAGGCGATGCGCGCGCTCAAGGACCTGAGCGAAAAGCCCAGGCCGTCGCTGTCCGTAGCCATGACGCGCATCTCAGGATCGCTTTTCGCGTCCTCGCGCTCCATAGACAGCTTTAGTTCCGTTATTTCTCCGGGTTTCGCCTTGTAACGTAGGGTCAGCCGCCCTCCGGCGAGCCGCAGCGCCACAACCCCTTCCTTCGGCGAGCGGTATCCTTCGACGACCATCACCTCGCAGACAGCGGTCTGCCCCGCGTGGATGAGCGAAATCTTCGTCCGCCCGGGCCTCAGCGCGGAGGCGAGGCCCGACTGGTCCACTTGCATTACGCTGGGATCGTCGCTTGTCAGGCTGTAAGCGCCGGGCTCCAGAAACTCGATGCCCAGTTGAACGTGCTCCCCCACCTCTGCGACGAGGGATTCCGGCTTGAGCGCGCAGGCGATGAGCAGGATCTCACGGGCACGGTACTGGGTTACGGGCGCGAGATAATCATGCAGAACCAGCTCAAGTTCATTGAACCAGCCACCCTCATACACGGTTCGCCCGCCGGATTCGCCGGTCGAATTGAGCGGCTTGTCGCGCTCGATGGTTTGCTGCAATGCGCCGGGCGCTTCCCGCTGCGTCGCCACATAGCGCGTCAGGCCGTCCTGGGTAACGGCGTACCGCGTATACCGCCAGACATTTCGCGCCGCGGGCCGGTTGACCTCCCGGGTCTCGACAAACAAATCGCGTCGGTTCTCGATGGGCTGGTTTGACCATTCCGACCAGGGGCCGTAGGTCAAATCCCCCACAGCCGCGCAAGCGGCGGAAGCGCAGACGGCCATTACGACGGCAGCAAGGGTCAGGGCACGCCATTTCAACACAGTTGGGTTCCCCCGCTTCATTTTTGTGTCTCTTTCGACAATTATAACACAAACACCCCGGCGCGTGGGCGCAGAACCGGGGCGAATTCTTGTCAATTTTGGGGTTATTGCGTCGGACCCAACAACATTGTGCGCGCCTTCAGCCATCCGTCGCCGGAGGACTGGCCGATGGCCACGAGCGCTCCCTTCAGATAGACGCGGATGGGCTCGTCCGTCGGCGGAATGGCGTCCAGATCGCAGACCGAGACAGGATTTCCGTTCAGGAGCCACTTTTCGCAGGACGCGTTCACGTTTACCGCCGTAAGATGCATAAGGGGCGCGTCCATCGGCAGCAAATGAGAGGACACGTCCTCCATCTCGTCGAGGGTCACGGCGTCTGCGATGTCGAACGCGCCGGCGCGGGTTCGCAGAAGAAACGCCATGTGCGCGCCGCAGCCCAGAAACCGCCCGAGATCATGAAGAAGTGTCCGAATGTACACTCCTTTGCCGCATTCGATGCGCGCGAGAAACCGTCCTGGTCCGGCGGAGCGCAGGTATTGAAAGGCATCCACCCGGGCCGGGCGCGGCTCCAGCGCCACTTCAACGCCGCTGCGCGCCAGATCGTACATGCGCTTTCCGCCCCGCTTTACCGCGGAATACATCGGCGGAACCTGCAGAATGTCTCCGGTGAGTTTTTCCATTGCCGCGCGGATGTCCGCCTCCGAGGCGGTCACCGCAGCGCGGGCGACGACGTTTCCCGAAGCATCCTGGGTATCGGTCTCGATCCCCAGGCACGCCTCGGCTACGTAGGTTTTTTTCTTGTCGATCATGTAGTCGAAGAGCCGGGTGCCACGGCCGATGGAAACCGGCAACACCCCGGCGGCGTCCGGGTCCAGCGTACCGCCGTGCCCAACCTTCACGCCCCTGGGCAGCATTTTCCGAACCTTGAACACCGCGTCCGAGGAGGTCAGCCCCGGCGGCTTGAGCAGGTTGATAAATCCGTCCATCCGTTCCCCTTCGTTCGTAAAGATGAAAAATAGGGAGAGGACGAACGCCCTCTCCGAAGACTGTCAAGAGCCCCTCAGCGCCTTAGCCTCCGTAAGATAAGGCATCCACCCGCTCAAAATACTCCAGAGGAAAGCCCGTCAGGTGAGATCGCACTTGGTGAGCAGCGCGCATAGTTTGGTTACAACCTCATCCGCGGCCTCGAACATCGGCAGGTGCATGGTCATCCCCGCAGCCCGGCTGTGCCCGCCGCCACCGAAGAAAGCGGCCACCTCACCCGCGTCGATCGTACCGTCGGTGCGCAACGAAAACTTCGTGGTGAAAATGTCCCGCTCCTCCGCCAGCACCGCGGCTTCGACGCCCTCCGTCTCAATGAGGAAATTGATGACGCCCTCCGTATCCGCCCGGGAGGCACCGCTGACCTCGTACATCAGCGAACTGACCCGCGTGACGGCGATGCGCCCTTCGCAGTAGAACTCCACCGCCGAAAGCGCCATGCCCAGAAGCATTGTGCGGGCACGCGTACGCAGGCGGAACAGCCGGAGGCTCGCGTCCGCGATGTCAAAACCCACATCCAGGCACCGGGCAATGCCCCGCGCGGCCTCTGAAGTGGTGTTGGAAAAGCTGAGATTCCCGGTGTCCGTGGCGATTGCCGTGTACAGTAAAAGTGCCATATCCTTGTCCAGCGCAACGCCCAGTTCATCGATCAGCCGGAGTGCGATGACGCCGGTGGCGGCTGCCTCGCCGTCCACCAGGCTGAGCACAGCAAACTGCGGATTGGTGGGATGGTGATCGATGAGCGCGGTATCGGCAACATGGGAAAGCGCACCCTTGTCCCCCGCGCGGTCCATCGCGGCCACATCCTCAAACAGTACGCAGCGCGGCACAAAGGGAAGCATATCCGGCTTGACCACACCGTCAACACCCGGCAAAAACTGATACATGTGCGGCACGGGGTCCGCGCTGACCAGCGCGGACCGCTTGCCGAGCTTTGTCAGCGCCCGTATAAGCGCAAGGCCAGACCCCAGCGTATCGCCGTCCGGGGAGACGTGGGCCACCACCGCGATGTCGTCCCGAGCTTTAATCCAAGCCGCCAGTTCGGGGATCGTCGCCATGCGCGTCCTCCTCTTTTAAAAGCCGGTTGATCTTGTCTGCATATTCAATGTTGGTATCCAACTCAAAGATCAGTTCGGGCGTATAGCGCAGATCAACCCGCTTGCCCAACTCGCGCCGGATGAAACCGGAAGCCTTCTTCAGCGCTTCCATCATCCCCTTGCGCTTTTCCGGCTCGAGCACGCTGATGCGCGCTTTGCAGAAGCGCAAGTCCCGCGTCACCTCGCACCGGACGATCGAAAACGTGCCGCCAACGCGGGGATCGTTGATCTCCTCGCGCAGAATTTTATCCAACTCACGCCGCACTTCCTCGGAAATACGGTCTACCCGGTCAAATGCCATGCTGCCTCCTTGAGATAGACGGATGCGTCCGAACCCCCAAAGCCCGCTTAACAGATACCCCGCTTTGAAGGATTCAAGCAGGCCCGCGGAATCTCCTCCGCAGGGCCTGCTTCTGTACTGCCTTCAGCCCCGGGCTCAGCGCTCGATTTCTTCCATCTGGAAGCACTCGATCACGTCGCCCTCCTTGATGTCGTTGTAGTTCTCGAGCCCGATGCCGCACTCGTATCCGGTGGCAACTTCCTTCGCGTCATCCTTGAAGCGCTTGAGGGATTCCACCTTCGCCTCGTGGATGACCACGTTGTCTCGCAGGAGCCTGGCCTGGGCGTTTCTCACAATCTTGCCCTCGGTGACATAGGAACCGGCGATCATGCCGACACCCGTCACGCGGAAGGTCTGCCGCACCTGAGCGCGGCCCAGAATGTTCTCCTTGAACTTGGGCGCGAGCATGCCCTTCATGGCACTCTCGACGTCCTCGATGGCGTTGTAGATGATCCGGTACAGCCGGATGTCGACCTTTTCACGCTCGGCAATGTCGCGGACCGCGTTGTCGGTGCGCACGTTGAAGCCGATGATGATGGCGTTGGAAGCCGAGGCCAGCATCACATCCGTCTCGGTGATCGCGCCGACGCCACCATGGATCGCGCGCACGTGCACCTCTTCGTTGGACAGCTTCTCCAGCGACTGCCGCACCGCTTCCACCGAGCCCTGCACGTCGGCCTTGATGATCAGGTTCAGGTCTTTGACCTCGCCGGCGGATATCTGGCTGAACAGGTCGTCCAGCGTGGTCTGAGACTTGGAAGAGACCAGCGCGGCGCGCTGCTTATCCTTGCGCTCAGAGGAAAGCTGACGGGACAACTTGTCGTCCACCGCGTTCATCACGTCGCCGGCATCGGGCACGTCGTTGAAGCCGACGACCTCCACCGGATCGGACGGGCCCGCTTCCTTGACGCGCTCGCCTCGGTCGTTGACCATCGCGCGGACGCGGCCAAAGGCCGTACCGGCGACGATGTTGTCGCCCACCCGCAGCGTACCGTTCTTGATAAGCACCGTGGCCACCGGGCCGCGGCCCTTGTCCAGCCGGGCTTCGATGATGATGCCGCGGGCCTGACGGTTGGGGTTGGCGCGGTAGTTCTGAAGCTCCGCCACCAGGAGGATCATCTCGAGCAGCTTTTCGATGTTTTCGCCGGTAATGGCGGAAACGGGCACCATGATGGTCTCGCCGCCCCACTCCTCGGCCACCAGGCCGTACTCGGTCATCTCCTGCATAATGC